>CAIKBN010000111.1 GCA_903825675.1 uncultured archaeon | reverse complement strand
TTCTGCGGTGCTCACATAAAGTACATAAAGGAGGCAAAGCTTGCTAAAGTTACTTTTGATGTAGCTCTGAACGAAAAGGACAAGGCAAATGTTGAACACGCTCTTCAGGTAGAGGTTAGCAACTCTGCATTTTATTTCTGTGCTGCTGGAAAGACGGATAGCGATGAAGGTAAACTGCTCTTTAAGGCATTAGGCAAGGTAGAGGCAGAACATGCCAATATATGGAGGAAAATACTGAAGCTTGATAAAGCTCCGCAGGGCAATGAGCAGTGTCATATAAAGAATAAAGAGAACTTAGAGGAATCGCACTCAAGAGAAACAAGGGCTATTAATTTTTATAGTAAAGCAGCTTCAGAATCCAAAAATGCAAGAATAAAGCAGATATTTACTGCTCTTGTAGAGATAGAGACTGACCATCTTAAGCTGTCAGAAAAGAGACTGAAGCAGTGAGAGTATGGTGCCTGAGGTTTATTTATTTAGCGATTTATCGCGACTTAAATACGGTGTTAACAAATTCTTCAGGATTATAGCAAAGGACTTCAGAAAAACCAAAGTCGGCATCAAGATACATTTTGGCGAGAAGGGAAATGACACTCATATCAATCCTGAATTGCTTAAAGATGTAAAGAAATTTTTTCCTGCGGTTTTCGTTGAATGTAATGCTTTGTACAGAGGATCAAGGACAGTAAAAAAAGATCATATGGCTGTTGCTAAGGAACACGGTTTTGGATTTCTTGATATAGATATATTAGATGGCGACATCGGCGACGAGTTCGTTGAAGTTCCTGTAAACCTGAAAAACATAAAGAAGGCTAAGCTCGGAAAAGGCATTACAAAATACAATAATCTTATTGCAATGTCACACTTCAAGGGACATATAGCTACTGGGTTTGGTGGGGCGTTGAAAAACGTAGGTATGGGTTTAGGGTCAAGGGCTGGCAAGCTTGACATGCATAGTACTGTAAGGATTGCAGTAGATAGTAACAAGTGCACAGGCTGCATGACATGCGAAAAGAACTGCCCTGCTAATGCAATAAAGGTAATAAACAAAAAGGCTGAGATAGACAGTAATGTCTGCATAGGCTGTGCCAGATGCATCGCAGTTTGTCCTAACAGGGCAGTTAATATGGATTGGTCTGGTGAAAACACTAACAGACTGATGGAAAAGATTGCAGAATATGCTTTGGCTGCAACAAAAGGCAGGAACTGGTGGTACATAAATTTCCTGACAAACATAACGCTTGATTGCGATTGCGCTTCGATCAAGCAAAAACCTTTGATGAAGGATGTGGGAATACTTTTGTCAAAAGACCCTGTTGCAATTGACCAGGCTTCGGTTGATCTGCTAAAGGAAAGAAACAAAGGTAAAGATCCTTTCATAGAAAAAGGAAGAATTGATGGGTCACAGATACTAAAGTATGCTGAGTCAATAGGGCTCGGAAAAATGGATTACGAGCTGATAAAAATAGATTAAATCATGATCGCTATGAAAAATAAATATCTATTAGTTCTGCTTCTGGTTCTTTCAGCATTAATTATCCTTTTCATACTACTTTCTCAACAGGAAAAAAGAATCTGGTATGGAAAGGTTTGCTTCAAAGAGAACTGCTTTTATGTGGAAGTGCCTTTGACTGAAGATGGAATGATCCGTGGCTTGATGTTCAGAGAGCATCTTGATGAAGACAAAGGCATGCTTTTTATTTTTGATAGAGAGGATATACATCCTTTCTGGATGAAGAATACGCTGATCCCACTGGACATAGTCTGGATCAACGAAAGCATGAACGTTGTTTTTATCAGCAAGAATACGCAGCCTTGTGGCACAGGTACATGTCATGATATAATTCCTGCAGCAAAAGCAAGATATATTCTTGAAATAAATGGCGGCATTGCAGATGAGATAAGGCTGAAGGCAGGGGATAAAATAACATTTGATAAGTCGATAGAGAATATTGTGGTTCACGAATTCTTATAAAAATCGGTTACGTCCTTCTGGCCTTTTTGCATATCAATAAGGATTTTTTTCATCTTTCTTTCCTTGTGGATGCCTGACCAGTGATAGCCCTCGTCTCGAGTGCCTTTGGTGATAAGGGTTATTACCTTGCCTGGCTGGGTTCTTGCTGTTCTTCCTGTACGCTGAATCTTCCGCACTGCGGATGGTATTGGCTCATAGAATATCACTACTGAGGTTTCTTCTATGTCCAGACCTTCTTCTCCTATCTGTGTTGCTAAAAGAATATTATAGAAGCCCATCTTGAATTCGTTAAGAATCTGAACTTGCTCTTTTTGGCTAAGGCCTTTGCCAGCTTTCTTTGTCTGGCCTATAAACTCTATCGGAGCAGCAAGCGGTATTTGTCTTAATGCTTCTTCTATCCTTGTTATGGTATCGCGGAACTGGGCGAAGACTATTATATTGGCATATTTATTTGCTTCTAGCTCATCTCTGACAACTTCGACAAGTTTTTCTATTTTAGGATGCTCCTTACCTGATTTTACAAGCTGGTCTGTGAGCTCCCTTGCTTTTATGAAATTCTCGTCAGCCATAAGCCTGCTTACTGCCTTTGTTTTTTGTTCAACCAGCCTGTCGAAATAATTTTTAACTGAATGCAGGCTCTGTGTCTCCAGCAATTCAAGCGCATGGTCTACCTTAAGGACTTCAGCAAGGACAGACATTGCCATATAACTGAAGCCCTTTCTCCTTCTAGCAAGCTCAGCTTGCAAGGCGAGTATCTGCGATTTGTTTATAGCTGGATAACGTACAACTCCCCATTTCATTAGTTTGCTGATTCGGTCGTTTTTTATTACCTCAAGACCTACTTTTATTTCCTTCATTTCATCTGTAAGCTCGACCTCAATCCATGCATGATCCAGGTGCTGAATGTAAGGCATTACATCAGGATCATCTCTCGTACGTATTTCAACGTTTTTTATGTAGAGCTTCTGCTTGACTTCGTTTATCTTTTCTTTGAAAGAGCCAGGCGAGGCAGTAAGCGCAAGGATTAAGGGATTAGATGACTGCCACATGTATTTTTTTGCGACATAAGGGTAGGCGTAATTGCCTACTGACCTGTGGGCTTCGTCTACAACTAAAAGCGAGAAATCCTTTAGGTTTATTATATTGTTTTCAAGGTCGTTTTCTATGGTTTGCGGGGTTGCAAAGATGATATTACTTTCCTGGTATAAAGTTGCTCGCTCTTCTGGTTTGTTATGACCAGTAATAGTCTTTAATTCCAGGCTGATTTTAAAGAATTTCTCGAAGGATTTTCTATGTTGTTCGACCAGGGGTTTAGTCGGCGCCATGAAAAGTATTTTTGCGTCCTTGTATTTCAGCAGCCGGTCAGCTGCAACAAGCGCAGCTATGCTTGTTTTGCCCATGCCTGTGGGCAGAACGCAGAGCGTGTTACCTGTGGCAGCAATGCTGGCTATGGCATCCTGGTAAGACCTTTTTTCAATGGTATTGGGATTTATCCACGGGTGCTCGACGAAGTTCATATAACTAATAGAATTGGGCAATGGATTTAAATTCAAATATTTTTATAAAGCAACGAATGAATTAATTAACATGGATAAACTAATGGCAGCTGTGCTGAAGAGAATAAAGCCAGGCATTGCAGAAGAGAAGAGAGTTGGCGCATTTGCTGCTAGGTTAGAGGTTGTTGCCAAGAAGGTCAGCAGGAAAGAGATAGCATTCTGCGGGTCTATTGGAAAATCCACGTGGCTTAGTGGAGATCATGATATTGACATGTTCATTCTTTTTCCTAAATCAGCTAGCCGCGAGGAATTGGAGAAGAATGGCCTGCTTTACGGCAAAAAAATTGCCAAGGCAATGAAGGGCAGACATATTATAAAATATGCAGAGCATCCTTATGTTCAGGCAATTATCGGCGGATTTAATATAGATATAGTGCCTTGCTATAAGATTGAGAAAGGTGAGGGTATAAAATCAGCGGTTGACCGCTCGCCATTGCATCTGGAGTATATATTGGCTAAGCTTAAACCTGAGTTAATGGATGAAGTACGACTACTAAAGCAGTTATGCAAAGGAGTAGGCGTTTACGGAAGCGACACAAAGAATCTTGGTTTTTCAGGATATATTTGTGAGTTGCTAATATTGAACAGCAGGTCTTTTGAGAACGTACTAATCGATGCAGCTAAGTGGAAGGCACCACATCTTATAGATGTTGAGCATCATTCAGGTGATGTTAATATAAAAGACGTATTCTCTGACCAGCCATTGCTAATGATAGATCCTGTTGATTCAAAGAGGAATGTTGCTGCTAATCTCAGCAGCGAGAATTTTGTGAGGTTTGTAGAGGCTGCAAAGGCTTTTTTAGCCAAGCCAGACATGGATTATTTCTTTCCGCCAGAGATGAAACAGCTAAATTCCAAAGAGAATATTGTTTTGAAGAAGAGAGGAACAAGGTTTATTGCTATAAAATTCAATAAGCCAGATATTATAGATGATGTTCTTTATCCGCAGCTTAGAAGGGCAATAAAAAGAATAGAAACCCTGCTAAGGCATAATGAGTTTATTGTCATAAGGAGCTTTGAGTACGCTGACGATGCTGGCAAGGATGCAATACTTGTTTTTGAATTAGAGGTTTGGTCATTACCGAATGTAAAAAAGATGGTTGGGCCACCTATATTTTCGCACAAGCACAGCAAAGAGTTTTTGAGTAAATACAAGAAGACTTTTATTGAAGGGATAAAGTGGGCTGCAGAAAGAGATAGAGAATTTATTACAGCGTCCCAGCTGCTTAATAGCCTGATAAAGATGAAGCCTGGCGAGATGATAAAAAACGGCATCCCAGGCAATATTGCTAAGGAGATGACTAAATCCGAGCTTATAGAGGAGAAGTTCTTTGATTTGGTAAAGAAAAATAAAAAGTTCTCAGCTTTTCTGAGAAAGCGATATTTCTATTCGCTCTCTCTGTAGACCTTTGCTATGGCTGGGGTTACAATCATCCAGTCGTCGCCTATTCCTGCAATATCACCATTGATTGCCATACATGTTTTTTTGATTCTTGCAATCGCTCTTTTCAGTTCGTTCATATCCTTTTGTTTAAGGTCTCTTATCTTGACAAGCAGTATGCTACCGTCTCTGACCTTTTTTTGTATCCTGTCAGAATCAGCATAATCCTGTATTTTTTCAACCTCTACAGATATAGTCTTCGCAGTTTTGGAGCCATCCTCTTTCTCTAGCTCCAACTCAATGTAGTTGTCTGGTTTAGACTTGCCAAAAATGTTTAATGCCATTATTTCACCGTGTATATTATCCATTGAATACTTAAATTCTTAACCTCTGTTAATTACCTCGAGCATGGAGACTATATTCCATATCTGGGTTCTGGTGTATATAGGTATGTTTGGGTCGTTGCTTATCTCATCTAGTATAGAAATAGCATTATTTATCCTTACAGCCATATCCTGTTTGGCGTTATTAAGGCTTTCCCTGGCTTCTTGAACTGAGGTTCTTATATTTCTTGGCACACTTCTGTCATTATTAATCTCATCAAGTAATCTAGTGACTGTTTCAGTATCCATAATTTCACCTACATTAATAAATTTAGCATTTAATTTTAGCAACCTAGCCACCCTCAGCTGATTTGGGTATCAAGCTCTGGAACTTTTCCTGGCTTTCTCTTATCTTTGCCTTTAGGCGTTTTTCCTGGGTTTCAAGCGTCTTGATCTTTAGCTCTGCTTCTTCCTTGCTTTCTTCTAACTCTTTCTTTATTTCTGTTTTGCCTGTTTTGACAAGAATCGGGCCAATGCTCTTGTATATATCGTCGCTAACCTTTTCTATTTCTTCCAGCGCTTTTTCTATTTCCTTGCCCTGAAGCATAAGAGTCTGTTTTTGCAGAAGTATGGTCTGCAACTGCTGGTTATGCAACTGCAATTGATTTAACATGTTTTCAAGCTGGTCCTGCATAGAATCACCTTGCCAAGACCCTTTTTCTAAAAATCGGTCTGACCTTGGCTATTATTCTGAAGCCGCAGAACGGGCAGCGTACCCTGTCCTCCATTTCGAACTCTTTCCTGCATTTCAGGCATTTATACATATATATCACTCATTAATAATTAGTTTTTTATTCCTATTGTTTGAATTCAAAGGCACCTGAGGCGAATTTTTTCCTACATTTTCTGCATTGCCATATGCCTGGTGATAAGCGCTTTACTGCGATTCTTGAACAAGACGGGCACTTGTACTTCTGCTTGGCTTTTTTCTCTGCTGCCTCCACACCCATCCTGATCTTCTTGCCAAAACCAACTACCATAACTGCAAATACTGTCTGGGTAATTATTTAACCTTATCGAGCTTTTAGAAAAAGCTCGAGCAAAAAAGGCTCCAGAATGTTTATAAGCAATCGCTGCAAATTATGATAAGGATAAGCATGTCAGAAGAACTGGGCATACGGACAAAGAAAAGCGATTTTGGCGAGTGGTACCTTGAGGTCATAGACAAGTGCAGTATAGTGGATAAAAGGTATCCTGTTAAAGGCTTTCCTATTTATATGCCATGGGGCATGTTTCTTGTAAGGCAGGTTGCGCAGGCGCTGGAAACTGAACTGGAAAAAACAGGGCACAAGCCTGTAAACTTTCCTGTTGTTATACCAGAGAGCAGTTTAAAGAAAGAGAAGGAGCATGTAAAGGGCTTTGAAAGCGAGGTTTTCTGGGTAACTCATGCAGGAGAAAACAAATTAAGCGAGAGGCTGTTTCTACGACCGACATCAGAAACTGCTTTCTACCCAATGTATTCGCTTTGGATAAGAAGCTACTCGGATTTACCGCTAAAGCTTTACCAGACAGTGCAGACATACCGCTATGAAACAAAGATGACCAAGCCGCTTATGCGAGGCCGCGAGTTCTTCTGGATAGAGACACATACAGCACAAAAATCGCATGAGGATGTTGCCAAGCAGGTAAGGGAAGACATGCAGATATTCGAGAGGGTTTTGTCAGAATTAGGAATACCATTTCTTTTGTTTGAAAGGCCGTCATGGGACAAATTCCCAGGTGCAGAGTTCAGCTATGCCTATGAGACAATAATGCCAGACGGCAATACGCTACAGATAGGCACTACTCATGATTTAGGCCAGAAATTCTCAAAGCCTTTTGATATAAAATTCACAGATGAA
>CAIKBN010000110.1 GCA_903825675.1 uncultured archaeon | reverse complement strand
CATGATTTCAGGGTCAGGAGCAGAGATTTCTTAACAGGTAAAGTTACTTCAAGCAGAATAGTAGAAGTTAAATCTGGAAATGCCAAACTATCAAAATTGCAGAGAAGAACGAAGAAAAAGAGGTCAAACTACAAAGTTGTTAGGGAAAACCCAGTATTTTATTAACTTACTTTTTCTTTTTCTTTGTGGAGTAAAAACAGACGGTTTTACCCCCTGATTCAAACTTGACTCGTTTAGCCATATAAACCCTATAACCTACAAAAGTTAAAAGCGTTCAAAAACTCACGAGATTTGAGTCTGAAAGGTTCGACTTTCTTTACTATAAGCCGAAAATATTTTTCTTTCTTTTAGTCTTATAGGTACTGGCTCCAGAGCCACCTAAGTCGTGATCCATCTCATCCAGCAAACTTCCGTGCTGAACTGGTATGGGTCTGCCTTCAATATGTGTATAGGGTCTTTTCTTTCTCGCCATAATTGTTCACTATAAACTTTAGATTAGTAACCTTTAAAAATAAATCTATATACTCCAGAATACATTTAAGCGTTCAAAAACGGACTTCTATCTATAACCCTCCATCTTATTTTATTGTTTCTATTATGAGTGCTTATCTTATTGCATGTCTTATAATCTGGTGCTATAGTAAGTGGAAAAGCAGGTAGAAATAATCTCAGATTCTTTCGCTACCTTCTTTTTTTCTTCAGCGGCCTAACATAAAGCGTAACTGCTGCCAATAAAACAAGAACAACAATTAGCGCTACAAGCACTACAAATATTGTATCATCAGCAGCTATAGGGCACTTTTGCTTGAATACATAGTAACCAGATTCCCAGGCAACCTCTGCTTCTGAGACAGGCCTGAGCTTTGCCTCGAAATTAATTGTTGCTGACGTACTATCAGTACGCATGGCAAATGTTTTAGATGCAGTTGCATTAATGCAAAGCGCCTCATCTATAAAAAAGAACGAAGATTTCCAGCCCTCGCGCGAATCAAAAATGCTGCCGGTTATGCTATCAGGACTGGTAAGTTCGATTTTAACATCGTAACAGCCATCAATGCCTGTTGCGAACAGGGTAACGTTATATTCTTTGCATGTGCCCTGGATATCTAAAGTAATGTCTTGAGCAAGTGCGAGGGATGAAAAAATAAATAAAATAATTAAGAATGAAAGGAAGGCAATTAGCGATGGTTTTGATACCTTGCGCGGAAAGAAGGCAGAGGTTTTCATTTTTACCACTCCTGTTTCTTCATTTTAAAACCCGCTAGGTTTTTGAAATTAAGCAGGGTCGCAAACTTCACCATTCCTGCTTCTTCATCTTGATTTTATACAAATTCTCAATAAAATCTGTTCCTGCATAGCCTGCTAAGAGGGCGAAGCGGATGTCGTCTGCAATAAAGCAGCCGACCATAAGGCCGAGGCCGCCTGAACTCAGAAGCGTTACAGCCAGGTAGTCCTTGCGGATTTTTTTCTTTTTTGAAGGAGAAGCACGAATGACCTTAGAAATGCCGACAAGGCCGCGGATAACGCCGCCCAGGAAGCCTGCGACAAATACCTCGATCATGAATATATTATTCAGGCAGGCGGGATATAAAGGTTTTCTTATTTCATATCTATTTCCATCTGGCTATGAACTCGTGGCATTCATCTCCCCTGAAAGTGCAACGGGTTTCCTCAAAGCTAGTAATTCTTTTCTTGTCGTGCAGGGTAAGCTCGCATAATTTAAGGATATAACCGGCAAGATAGGTGCAGAGAATAGGATGAATTTTAAAATCAAATATCTGAAAAACAGCGTGTTTTTCTTCTCCCGCATCTTTTAAATCAGGGTTCACGAGCCTGCCAACACTGTAGTGGCTGCTCCAGATAAAGGGGCTTTGCTGATATGTCTTTTTCAGGCCAACAAAATGTTTCAGGACAATTTTCATTGTAAAGGAGTTTTCCGGGCCTAAATAACCCATGTCATGTATATCCTTTTCAGTCCAGCCAAAAACCTCTTCAGCAGCCAGGAACGAAAGAACCTGCAGACCTATGGGATACCAGATCGCTTTTTTTATTCTCTCATAAGCTACAGGATGCTTCCATGAACTGAGTTTGGCCTCAAGTTTTTCAAGGCCTTCTTTGCCTAAACGCTTAAGGACATAAGACATGTCAGTAGCAAAGGCAGAACCGCGGAACTCTCCAGGAAGCTTCATTATTTCCTCTATTTCATTTTCCTGTATCATTATATAATTATATGATGCGCTGCTAATATTTCTTTACTTTGGTGCTTGTTTAATATCCAGAGAAAGTCATAATCTTAACTGGGATGAAAAATGAAGAATGATGAATGCACGATCTATTTCATAACAAAACACGGCAAAAAACAGATTTTCCGAAAGGGGAAGGATGGCTGGGCACAAACCAGCTCGAGAGGCATAGTCCGCCCCTGCACCGCAGAACAACTGTTGTCACACCTCTTGCCAGCACTAGCATCCGGACATGTTAGCATTAGGGTGGAACCTGACAAAAATAAAGGAATAAAAATTCTGAGAAAAGCCATGGTGAAACAAAAGAAAAAATGACATGCCTTTGCAACTATTTTCCATGGTATCTTTGTGCATGTCTTTCAAAGTTCCATGACTGCAAACAGGAACTTCAAAATAAATTTTCCATTTGGTTATAGCTGAACTTTCAGGCTTTTTGCAAAGGCCTCGGCATTGTTAAGATCTTTTTCATCTGGATGGCTTTTGCTTATTCCGCCGAAGGGCCTTACAAACAGGGGGTAGGTATCCCATCCGCGGCAGCTGAACTCGCCAACAATCTCAAAGCCCTTTGCTAATAATTTCTCTTTCAGGTCTGCTCCGAAATTGTTTACCAGCGGCATTTTTCTTGCACCGCTTGTTGAAAAGATGAAGGCTTTTTTTCCCTTCATGCAAGGCATTTTATCAACAAAAGCAAGCAGGTCTTCATGGTGCTTTCTGTGATAAATGCCTGAGCCAAAGCCGATAAGATTGTATTTATTTAATTCAGTGATTTTTATCTTATCCGGCTCAGCAAGCCTTGCTTTAAGTGCTCTTGCCATGCGTTCAGCTATTTTTTTCGTGTTGCCATGGTGCTCTGATTTGAGGATAATAATGACGGGCATAAATATAGTCTTGGGGGGATATATTAATAAAAATTAGTCATTGCTGCATGCACTGATTTCCATCAAAGCATTTTCCTTCAGGACATTCGCAAGTCTTGATTTCATGGCTATTGCCAGGGGAGCAACCACATGCTCCGATCAGGCAGGTATTTGGAAAGTCACTGGCTGACTGGCAGCATAATGATGTCACAACAGTTCCGCCTGAAATTTTGCATAATTCTTCTGCTTGACTGCTAGTTGCTTTGCACTGAACTGAAGGTATTAAACATGGCGGAGTGCTATAATAACATTCAGGATTACACACATCCCCTTCCAGTACATAACCGTCCTGGCATTGGCATGACGGGCAAGGAGCAAACTTACAATCAGGCAGAACTCTTCCTACAGCACTGCCATCTGGGCATATTTTCGCCTCAGCGGTACAGGCCTTGGTCTGAGGGCTCTGGACTACTATCAAGGCTAATACAAAAACTATAACAGCTATTGCTATTAAAAAACATTTTGCGCTAAACCAGGATTTATTTTTTCCTCTTTTCATATGAATAATATATAAAAATCAGGATTTAAGGCTTCTACATAGAATCTTCAAACAAGAAATCCTGCCTTCTCAGATCTGATATTCTGGCCAGACCATACTGTTTTAAAATATCTTCTGTATATTTTCTGGTTCTAAGAAAAATACCCGGTTTTCTTGCTATAAATGAATTGACAGACTCCACTTCTTTCAGTAAAGCATCCCTGTCCTGTTTTATTGCTTCCAGATATTCTATTGGCGACATAAGGATGCTTTTAGCCTCTGGTGGAAGCATGATTTCAGAAAAAAAGCTGCCTCCATTTAAACGTTGTCCAAGTTCATTATATCCCAGCCCGTATTTTTTACTTATTTTTTCTGCTTCTCTTTCAATTTCTCTTCTAAGTTCTCTGTCATTTGCAGGTTTCTGTTTATCAATAAGCTGCAAAGCACGATTTTTAGCCAAGTTTAAAAAGTCCCAGACCCTGTCTGGTATAGCAGTGTGCGACCTGAAATAAGCCTCTAATAATCTCATCATAGTTCCTCTGTCATACCTGAGGAATGAGTCCAGTTCGCCTAACAGAATAGCATCTTTAAATCTGTTGCAATATTCGGTGCTTTCACGGACTGTCATGCCTCCGAATTTTTCAGGTTCTGACAAGGCAACTGCCTTTAAAGTCTTCATCCTGGAATCAAGCTCCTCTCCGAAATGCTCAAGTAAAAATGGAAGAGCAAATCTTGACAGCGTATATTTTGTAAGGCGTGTTGGATTGACTTTTCCGTTCTTAGTTTCTATTGGCCCGCAGTCAAAATCTTCTGCAGCTGCTTCTAAATAACGACAGAGTATACCATCGTCTTCCATTACTTCAGGGAAATTTTTCTGGGGCAGCTTTAAATGCAGCGGAAGCTTGGTTACAATGCCGTTTCCAAGCAGCCTGTCAGTTTCTTTTAAATGCTCCATCTGTCTTTGCCTGTCAACTTTTGCCACCTTTGTGACCCTGGCTGTTGCATAATTGGTGCTGAAGTCCTTCAGAAAATGATCAAAAACAATCTGATACTCAGGCGTGAGAGAAATTTTATAATCCCCTTCTTCCCATCCCTCAGTAGCTTTGATGCCTTTGGCCTGGTTCAGGAATCTCATCACACCCTGCCGTAGTACCACATATAATCTGTAATTGAAATACATGCCAGCAGGGTCTTCAGAGGCGTAATGGAAGCTGCTGAACTCCGGGTTAAGGTTTCTGGATAATGTCTCCAGCAAAGACCAGTTTCTTGGCGCGATAACAGTGCCTTCAAGCCAGTTCCTGACACCTGCAGCAGTTATCTGCTGCCTTCCGTCCTTTTCTAACAATTTAACAAGGTAGTCTTCCATTGTTCTGTACTCTTCCCTGGAAAAATCATTGCCACTTTCATAAAGGATTTTTGATTCCAAGTTCTCTGTTTTAATTACGCCTGCATTGGCCATGCCTCTTATAAGCATGCCCCTGAGCTTTGGCACATAGTCTCCTTTACTGTCAACATCATGCAATAATTCCTTTGCCTTGGCATATCTCGGGCTTCTTGTTAGGTAAGGATCCACATCCTCAAGGTCAGTTCTTGTAAAGGGCTTGGCAAAAAGCACCATGTCACCTGGTTTTAGATCTCCAACAACCTTTCTCAGAAACTTTTCCCTGGTAACCTGTACATAAGTCTCATAACCCGGATCCATTACTGAATCTCCCATGGTCGTAGACACAAGATATTTTACCATAAACATTACCTGAAACGAGTTTATCATGACGGGAAAGCTTAAAAAGTCAAAAAAACTGGTAGAAATAGAATGTATATGCAAAAACCAATATTCTTCAAAGACCGGGCTGAATTCAGAAGCTGGCTTAAATCAAACCAAATAAAAGACCATGCATGGTTGCTTTTCTACAAGAAGCGATTAAATAAAGGCATGAGTTACGAGGAAGCAGTTGAAGAAGCTCTTTGCTTTGGCTGGATAGATGGCATACTAAGGAGCATTGATAAAGAAAAGCACATGATAAGATTTACTGAAAGAAAAAAGAACAGCGTGTGGTCACTGATTAACAGGAAAAAGGCAGAGGCAATGATAGAGCAGGGCAAGATGACAGCAGCAGGCTTGGCAAAAATAGAGGAAGCCAAAAATAGCGGATTGTGGCAAAGTGCATATACAAATAAAAAGAAAGAGCGCATGCCAGCAGACCTCAAAAAAGCATTAATGAAAAATAAAAAGGCATGGAAGAACTTT
>CAIKBN010000109.1 GCA_903825675.1 uncultured archaeon | reverse complement strand
CCACGATCCCGACAGTGCAGATATTCTGGCCCATTGTCGTTGGCGTGATATGGACGTACGGCTTCATGGGATGGTTCGGAGTTCCGCTCAGCATCATAACAGCAACAGTTGGTGCTATGCTCATCGGACTTGACGTCGAGTACGGAACGTTCATGGTACGCAGAGTGATGGAGGAATGGAACAATGGAAAGAATCCTGAGGAAGCGACCATTATCGCTGTTCCTGCAATAGGCCGTGCGATAATAGGCTCCGGAGGCGCGATGATAATCGGTTTCGGAACCCTCATACTCTCGACAATGCCGATGATGCAGCATCTTGGAATCGTTCTTAGCCTTGGAATATTCTTTCGCCTGCTTATGGCAGTGTTCATCAATCCTGCGATAATACATTTCGCAAGGGAATGGGAAGTCAACAAAAGTGGTAAGAAATGATAATCGAAGCGATTAAAAACATGCCAAGAATGTATGCGCATTTCCTTACAACGCACAGCACGAAGATACTGGTGGCGTCGGTAATAATAACCGTGCTCATGCTTTTCGGAGCAACTCTCATCACCTCGGAAGGCACGAGCTACAGAGGCATGCTTCCCAAGACCCTGCCTTCAGCGCAGGCGTTCACGTCGATAAGCGATGAGTTCGGCGAATCAGGGCAGTCCGCATCAATAATAATACAGATAACCGATTACAAGAACTCGGTAATGGACGTTCGCGAGCCCGAAGTGATAGAATACATCAACGGAATCGAGCAGCAGATCTCGAAGATGCAGTTTGTTTCTTCGACAGGTTCGATGGCTTCTGCGATGAGAAGCCTCGACAACGGAAATCTGCCGAAGACGAAAAGTTCTGCAATAGAGATCATGAACAAGGGCAAAATCGGTTCGATGGACCTGTTCGCGAATTACGTGAGCAGCGATTACACGCTTGCAGTGATAAGCGTGAACACTGCTGAAATGACCGATAGCGAGCAGAAGGAATTCGCAAATAACGTGAACCAAGTGATAGAAAATTCGGAGAAACCTCCTAGCATAAGTGTTCGCGCAACAGGCGACATATTCATCAGCCAGTCTATACAGGACATGATCGGGCCGGAGACCGGCACGTTGACGATGATAGCTTTCATAGCCATCCTTATGTTGTTGTTTCTGATATTCACGTCCGTCAGGTACGGGTTGATATCGATGATACCTATCGTCTTCGGAACGTTGTGGTTCTTCGGAACGCTTGGTTTCTTGGGATGGTCGCTTTCCTCCGAGCTCGTCGGCATATTCTCGATGGTGATGGGCGTTGGCGTCGATTTTGGCATACAGCTGGTCACGCGTTATCGACTGGAAAAAGCGCGCTACGATTATGAGGATGCAATGCGATTGACGTTGAAGCAGGTAATGGTACCGATGATAACGACAACAATAGCTATACTTGCAGGATTCAAGGCGTTGAGCTTCGGACAGCTCAGCATGCTCGCGAAGATGGGAGACATGCTTGGCATCGGAGTTCTAATGTGCTTCATCGTGGCGATGACCGTTCTTCCTGGAGTATTGATGCTCCTTGAAAAACGAAAACAGAAAAAACAGATAAAAGAATTCAATATCTCGAAAAAAAACAGGCATAATAAAAAGAAATAAATCTATCAAACGCTTATTCCTATAATAATTTTCAGGGCAAGTCCAATCAAGAACGACACTGCGGCAACGCCCAAGCTTATTGTCAACATCTCATTTAAACTTTTCCTGTTGGTGCACAAAGGTGGGTTTTGTGAGGGGCTTAAATATAAATACATTATTACTTGCTAAGAAGCGCCTTGATAGCGATACTTTTAATTCTCACCTTACTTTATCCAGCTCTCGTCTGTCACGATCATGCTGTGCGGATGGCTTTCTTCTACGCCTTTTTGTGATATTCTGGTTATTTTTGTCTTGGCTTTCATGTCGTTTATATTGCCTGCGCCTATATAGCTCATCGATGATCTGAGGCCGCCGATAAGCGAGAATATTATATCATTAAGTGATCCTTTATATGGAACAAGGCCTTCAATGCCTTCAGGCACGAACTTCGACTTCTCCTGGAAATAGCGGTCAGCTGTTGCTGCTTTTGAGCCCATTCCCCTGTATTTTTTGAATTTTCTGCCTTCGTTAAAGACTATTGTGCCAGGCGATTCCTCAGTGCCTGCTAATATATTGCCTAGCATCACAGCATCAGCTCCAACAGCTATGGCTTTGGCTATATCAGATGGATAGCGAATTCCGCCATCTGCTATGACAGGTATGTTATAATTTTTTGCAACATCAGCTACGTTCGCAACAGCTGTCAGCTGCGGAACGCCTACGCCAGTAACTATCCTTGTGGTGCAGATAGAACCAGGGCCTATGCCAACTTTAACACAGTCAGCTCCTGCTATTATAAGGTCTTCTGCTGCTTCTCTTGTAGCTATGTTGCCTCCAACAACCTCGCAGTCATAAGCTCTTTTTATAAGCCGGATAAAATCCAAAACCTTTTTATTATGGCCATGCGCAGTATCAACAACTATAAGGTCTGCCCCTGCTGCAAGAAGTTTTCTTACTCGCTCTTCATCAAGGCCAACAGCAGCAGCTACCATGAGCTGGCTGTTGTTATCTCTAGTTGCTTCTGGAAATTTTCTTCTTCTTAGAATGTCCCTGACAGTTATTAGTCCTGCAAGCTCGTTGTCTTTATTCACAAGAGGCAGCTTCTCTATCTTGTTCTTGTGCATTATTTTTATGGCATCGTTAATATCAATGTTCTCATCACCTGTTATCACGTCTTTGGTCATGACCTCTCTCACTGTTTTTTCTTCATCTTCCTCGAATCTGATGTCTTTTGCTGTGAGTATTCCGACTAGTTTATTATAAGCAATAACAGGGAAGCTTGTTACTTTTTTTTCTGCAGAAAGTGCTCTAACAAACCTTATTGTATCATCAGGCGAAATAGTGAGAACGTTTTTTATTATAAGGGATTCATGGCGCTTTACCTTGGCTACCATATCAACCTGCTCGTCTATGGTAAGGTTGCGATGGATAACACCAATGCCGCCATACCTGGCCATGCCTATGGCCATGTCTGTTTCAGTTACTGTGTCCATGGCAGCGCTCAAAAGCGGTATGCTTAGCTTTATTTTCTTCGTTATCCTCGTCGTGACGTCTGTTTCAGCTGGCATGATAGAGGTAGCACCAGGCAATAGCAAGAAGTCGTCAAATGTAAAAGAATCGCTGCATTTCAGCTTTTCGGAAAAAATACCCATATGATAAATTATCGGAAAAATATAAAAATGGATAGGTAATATGGTGTTATAACCTCATTCAGATATTTCTGCGGTTTTCAGGCTTTTGTACAGTTTGCCAGCCATTTTTTCAAGTTCCTTGTCTATGTTTGGGTTCAAGTTATTCTCGAAAATGTCATTATAATTGCCTTTAAGCTCGCTTCTTGAGCGGAAGCTCTTTTTCGCTACTACTGGAATTCCCAAGGCTTTACAGAAATTTACAATGTTTTTCAGGCACACATTTATTGCTGCAATAGCGTCTGTTCCTACGACGATAACAATTGCTCTCTTTTTTTTCATGTCGCTTTTTCCAGTATAATACTGCTCAGTATAGAATATGCTACATCTGTCAATGAAGTTTTTGAACATTCCAGGCGGCATCTTGAAGTAGTTTGGGCAGATGAAGACAAAGCCGTCTGCTTTTTTCATTTTCTCTATTATTTCTGGCATATCATCTTTTTTATGGCACTTAAGGTTCTTGTTGCAATATTCTACGCAGCCGTCGCATCTTTCGATGTTCTTTTTCCTTAAAAGGATGATCTCGTTTTCTATCCCTCTTTTCTCGAATATCTGCTTTAATCTATTCAGAACTGCTTCAGAATTCCCTTTTCTAGGGCTTCCGCATATGCTTAGTATTCTCATTTTATAATTATGAGTTACCATATATTATTTTTATATAGCAGACAAATATATATATGGGACATTCAAAAATAGCCTTGGTTTTTGTATTACTATTCTCATTAGCTTCTGTTGCAAGCGCTGAGATTATAGATGCGCAGGTAAGCGCAAACACTGACGATGCAGGAACTGACGAGGGTGTTTGGTCAACAGCCAGAGCTTTTCTTGATGTAGGGAATGCCTACAAAGATAAAACAGGTATGATCTTCAGGGGCATTAATATCCCAAAGGGTTCTACTATAACCAAGGCCTACATTATTGTAACAGGAGATGTCTGGATCAGCGGCGACCCAAGGGCAAGACTTTATGGAGAGCTTAGTGCTAATCCTGCTGCATATTCTACAGAAGCTAATTATAATAGTAGGGCTCGTACCACAACCTATGTCGATTGGGACCCAAATCTTCAAGTTGATGTGGTAACTCAAAGCCCTTCTATAATTTCTATTATTCAAGAATTAGTCAATACCTATGATTACGTGAACGGAGCTATTGCTATACAGTCAAATACAACAGGCTCTCCTACAAACTCAATTTATACGACATGGTATAGTTGGGATCAAGGCGATCATTCTGATGCTCCCATTCTTCATATTGAATATACAACAGGAGGTGCAACAACTACTACTATAAGCGGTGGCACAACAACTACAACTTCTACGACAACTACAGTGCCTGGTCCAACTACAACTACCACATCCACGTCAACAACGACAACAACAAGATCAACAACTACTACAACATCATCAACTACGACAACTATTCCTTCTGGAAGCCCTACAGCAGCAGGAACGCTTCAGTTAGTGCCTACCTATGAATCTATTAGCGTCTATGCCTCTTTCTCAGGAGACAATAACGCAAATAACTTTGCTTCCCTTGAATGGAAGAAAGCCAGTGACACAACTTGGAAACACGGCATGGATATGACAGTAGATAGAAGAGATAATGTATGGACTGCAGAGAATGGAGCAGATCCTAATACTGGTAATACCCCGAATCCATATAAAAATCAGTGGCGTGCTTCTGTTATTGGTTTACAACCAAATACAGATTATAATGTAAGGGTAACATTTACAGATACTGATAGCGTAAGTGGCACAAATCCCGCTACTGCAACAATAAGAACAAGAAACGATGCAATACCTCTAGGCACTGGTAATACATACTATGTTTCTTCAGCTGGCACTGCGACAAGTTGTGCTAATGGAGCAACATTTAAAACTATCCAGGCTGCTGTGAATTGTGCACAATCAGGTGATACTGTTTATGTAAGAGCAGGCACTTACAATGAAGGTAAAGAAGTAGCTATTCTAACAAGCGGAACTCCTAATAACTATATAACTCTTAGAAATTTTGGTAATGACAAAGTTATAATAAGCGCAACTGGCAATACAAAAACATGTGGTTATGTTTCATGGAATTCTTGTGGAATACAAGTCTCAGGAAATTATGTTAAAGTCAGTGGTTTTGAAATACAAGGAGGAGACATAGGAATCTACGTAGGGCCTGAAATATACTATTCTGTAGACAATCATCCTTATGATCCCCACGATGTTATAATTGAAAACAACATAGTAAGAGATGGTAAGACTCTTTCCTCATCTCCTGGACCGTATATGGGAATACTTGTAGGAGGTCAAAGCGAGAATGCTGTAACAGACGTAGCAAACATTACTATACAGAGCAACAGTGTATATGTTGTCGAGCCAGGAGCTACAACAGCAGGCACCGTTTCTGGACCAGGAATTCATCTCTTTTATGCTAATGGTGGAGATATTGTACGTAATAACAGAATAATCTATAGCGGAACTCAAAGTTACACAATTAATCCGGATGGGACTTATGATTGGGCTCATGGAGGAGATTGTATTGTAAATTCTCATAATTTCAGGTTCCATTATACGATAAGAGATACAGATATCTATAATAATTATTGCCAAGGTAATACAGATGATGGCATTTCACTTGACGGTAATGCTGCCAATGTAAGGGTATGGAACAATACAATTGTTGGTGGCAATGTAGGCTTTTCTATTGCACCTGTGATAATCGGGCCAGCTTATATATATCGAAATGTTGTTTATAATCCAGCGTATCATTGGACTAGTTGTGATGGTATAAAAAGTGGCCAAACGGGAACTGGTTCTACCTATTTCTACCACAATACTTTCTATATGCCCAATAGTTCACCATGTCATTATATAGTAGATAACAAGGGAAATGCAGCTGAATATGTAATGGGAGCTGGAGACTACGGAGGGGGCTGGCCATCGGAGAACGTTGTCCTAAAAAATAATATAATCTATGTTTATAGCAGGGTATTTAGTTATAGTGAAGAAAAATCAACTTCAGATTATGATTTAGTTTCTGACGTTAATACAGGTGATGGAGTTTTTGCCAAATATGGTGGTGTTGCATATACCAACTTCAATAAT
>CAIKBN010000108.1 GCA_903825675.1 uncultured archaeon | reverse complement strand
TTCATCATGAAGGGTTTGCCTAGCACTAACTGCATATTTCTAATATATTCCACTGCTTCTTCTTTATCAAATGGTCTTGTTATGTAGTGCTGATTGCCAGACTTGTCATGATCATAGTGACCTTCTGATAGTCTGGAATCTTCACCTCTTCCGGACCACAAAAGGATATCTATAGTGATGGTCATAGTGACTCAATAAAACAAACTTTTTTAAAGATATCAGATTTTGGTTTTGGGCGTGAAGACATATCCCGGACAGAATAAACAAGTCTTGGGACCGTGCTTTGAATATAACTTAAAATCATGAAGAGTGCATTCGTTTGGATATGGATTAACATCATCGATTCTGCTAAATCTGCATGTTGCGAATTTAATTTCACCGACTTCTTTCGCAGCTTTTATTGTTGCTTCCATTCCTGGTTTATCGACCTGGAAGTATCCGGCTATGATGTCTTTAGGCTGTTCTTTTACTAATACCATATTAAGTGATTGTTTCCAATCTTTTTAAAATTATTGATAACTGCCGCTGTTTTTGATAGTAATCGCAAAGCTTGTTCAGTTCGCATTTTTCGCACAATGGTCTCACTGCCTTACATACAGTCTGGCCGAACTGGACTAAACCTAAATTAATAATGAATCTGTCTTTTAGAGGCGTTAGTGCCTCAAGTTCTTTTCTTGCTTCTTCAATATTGGCTTTGCTACTAACTAGGCCGATTCTTCGCGGTATTCTATTAACATGGGTATCTACGGCAATGGTCGGCACTCCATAACCGTAAGAAAGAACTATGTCTGCTGTCTTGAAGCCGACGCCTGGCAGTTCTAGCAGCTCTACTCTTGTTTTAGGCACACGGCCTTTGTATTTTTTAAGTATTATTTCACTAACAGCTTTTATTCGCTTTGCCTTCTGCCTGTATGGGCCGGAAATTCTAATCAATGCCTGCAGCTTCTTTATAGGCAGCTTTGCGATTGTCTCAGGTGTTTTTGCCACGCTGAAGAGCGAGCGCTCTGCTTTTTCTGTGGTTATGTCCCTTGATCTTTGTGATAGGATCGTGCCGATAAGGAGCATGAACTTATTTCTTGCCAGCGCATGCTCAGTATCATAGTTCTTTTTCAGGAAGGTGATAACTGCCTTCATTTTTTGTCTTTGATTCATGAAGAGCATTTATTTATAAATTTTTAATAGCAATAATAAGCTATGTCATTTATGCGAAGTTCATTTATGCGAAGTCCGGTTAATTTTTCACATTCTACTTTTTCTCAAAAAGGTGCAGCTAAGATTATTGGAATAGAAGTAGATGCCTTGCAAAGAGAGTTAGAGACATACAAAAAAACTGGGACTGATCCTTACGACAATTTTGGCTGGATAAAAGGAAGGGTTGTCGAGGAATTATACAAAAAATATAAAGCTGTTGAAGCTAAGTCATAACTGAGTTTAAAACTTAATAATTTGGTCAACCTAAAAGGCATGTTAATTAGCCGCCTTTTCTGAAGCAAAGGGAAACGTTTATATTGATTTCGACTATCGTATCAGCATGGCAATAACTGATCTGGAAACTTTAGCACCAAAACCCCCGAGAAAAATGAAGAAAGGTGAGAGCCTTGTAGAATATTCCAGAAATGCCAATCGCGAGATATTCGAAGGTAAAAGGCGTGATAATGGCCTGCCTTACTTTGAGGATCATCTTGTTCCAGGAGCTAACATACTTGAAAATATACTAGTTCCGTCGGATTATAGAGAACCTACTATTGCTGCTGATTACTGGCATGACACGCCAGAAGACACAGACATTGATGTAATTTATCCCTTTATTCCTTTTTATAAAACAGTTATTGAAAATCTTCACAGGAAAGGCCTGCGCCAGAAGGGAATAACCTATGTGAATGATCTTGTTAAGGAGGCTGGAAAACAAGGAAATTATATGTGTTTTATGGTTTATCGAGTCACTCATCGTAAAGGTGTTCCTTATCAGGACTACATTTATGGCATTTTTTCCTTTCCTAAGGGTGATCTTGTTTATCTGCTTAAGAAAGATGATATACGGACACTATGCAAAGGATCAGAATTAATAAAGATGGTTGACAGGAGGATTAATATATTTCCAAATGAGGAGATCTATACTGATGATCTGGTAAAGGAATATATCACTCTTTATGATGCTGACAAGGAAACCTTAGAGCGTTTTTATAAAAGAACGAATACCATTGATGCATTCATAGTAAATGGCGAGCTTAGAACTGGTATTGATATTGATCTTTTTGATCTTACCCTCAGGAGTTTATTCAAAATCAGAAAAAGGGCTATGGCTGGTGACAATCTTTACCAGTATCTGCCTCTGGCTGAAGACAGGCTGCTTATTAAAACTGGCGAGAAAAATGGTTCTTTCAATCTCAGTGTTGCAGAGAGAAACGGGTTGTTTGACTGGCATAGAGTAAGGCAGATGCTAAAGGATACCTATCTTGACTCTTTAAAATGGCATCCTGGTATTTTTTATGAGGTTGGCAGAATGGGACTTAACAAGGGTGCTCCCAGGATTAAGGGTTATACGCCTATTCTGAAGGAAATCAGGCATGAATGGCTTGAAAGGAAATATGAGCTCTAAGTGCATTCCCACGATTGATTAAAATACCTTTTGTTTTATAGTCTGTTTCTATGAACAACAAAAAATTAGAAGAAGGGTCTGAACTGGGTATACAATACAAAAAGCGCGGCGGGCTAGTGCCAACTATAGCACAGGATTACAATAATGGAGAAATCCTTATGCTTGGTTATGTTAACCAGCAGGCACTAGATGAGACGATAAGAACAGGTTACGCAACGTTCTGGAGCACATCCAGGGATAAGCTATGGACAAAGGGCAAAACGTCTGGTGATTTGTTAAAAATTAAGGAAATCCTAACTGACTGTGACCAGGATGCACTAGTGTACAGGGTTGAAAGACTCGGTAGTGGTGTGTGCCACACCAAAAACCGCGATGGAGCAAGGAGAAGCTGCTTCTACAGGAGATTAAGAGACGATAGACTGGAGTTTATCGATGGGATGCAATAGTATTTTAAAAACTTCAGGGACATAGAGATTATAGTGATTTCTATGACTGATACAATCTGCCCGAGATGCAAGACGAGAAATAGCATAGATGCTAAGACTGTATGGAACTCAAAGAACTGCCGCGTGGTTGGCGTTATATCTACTGTAAACATACAGTGCTTAAAATGCAATGATATCTACATGGTTCCGATACGCCAGAACATCAGTTTCTCAAAAACAGAACTTAAAGGCAGCAGCGGGAGCGAATAAGTTTATGTTAAATATAGAAAAGCCGCGCCAGGTAATTCTAGTGAGCTGCAGGCATGGCGGCAAAGATAATATTATAGCTCTTGCCTGGCATATGCCTGTTTCTTCTGATCCGCAGCTTTATGCAATAGCTGTGAGCAAGAAGCGGTTATCCTGTGAGATGATAAGCAAGAGCAGACAATTTGTTATTAATTTCATGCCTTTTGCGCTTAAGGAAAAGGT
>CAIKBN010000107.1 GCA_903825675.1 uncultured archaeon | reverse complement strand
TAATGAATATTTAAGATTTTTGGGTTTGGCGAAGGGTTTTATAATATCGTTTTTTCAGTAAGAGCTTAAAATTTTCCGGACATTGACGAATTTCCTGAATTGTTTGACTTTGATAGCTTCATAACCACATTTACAAAGGATTCCAGTTCTTGCAGCTTAATTCCGCGTTCTTCTGCAATTTTCTGCGCTTATTTTGTAGATGCATCATAATTTATGGCATCATTGCAGAATATATTACGATATCAAAGGGCATCAATACCGAATGAATTGCCCACTAAAAAGGATTTGTTTACATTACCGTTGTTTTTCATTACATCTTCCAGACGCAGGAAAAACCAGCCGCGCCTTGATATTTTCCAGGCAATAAAGGCTTCTGCTTTGGTTTTTAGATGCCATTCCTGCAACTGCTTAAGCTGGTCATCCGGGATTTTAAAGGCGTCCTCCCGGGATTTGCATTCTATAACTATCAGCCTATCACCTTTGGCAGCTATAATATCCGGGCTTGGCAGGCCAATCCTGCCTGAGCGCGGGGTGCGAACAACCATATAACCTCTTTTTGAAAGCTCGTGAGTCAAAAGCCACTCTCCCATATAGCCTTTCCTGTATTTTTTTATCATAGGTAAGAAATGCGTGAAAAACCTTTTAATACTTCTTGCAAATAATCAATAATTGAATTAATTCGTGATTGACTCAGGGGTGTTTTAATATGAGGCTAAATGTTCTTGTCAGAGAGGTAATGAAAAAAAATATTAAGACTGTAGATATGAATGACAGCATAGATAAGGCTGCTATGATGATGAAGGATAACAGAATCGGGTCTGTAGTTGTAATAGGAGAAAAGAATGTCAAGGGAATTCTGACTACACGGGATATAGTTTACAAGCATGTTGCTCTTGGCCATGGAAAAAATGCCAGTGATATCATGACCAAGGACCCTATTACCATATCTCCTGACAAGACCATAGAGGATGCAGCAAGGCTCATGGTTAATAAGGGTATAGAGAAACTGCTAGTTTTTGACAAGGGCAAGATGTTAGGCATAATCACTAGTACGGATGTACTGACTATAGAACCTGCTCTTTTTGAGATACTGCTTGAGAGGATGAAGATTGGTAACGAACCTGGCAGGGAAGACCAGGTGAAGTTTGAGCAGTGCGAGAGATGCAAAAAGTATTCTGATGAAATAGAGGAAGTAAACGGGGTCTACCTTTGTAAAGATTGCATAGCCAGAGGATAGCGAGAGGTATCCAAATTCAAAGACATGGGAGCTATAAAATGAGATGCCATATATTATGAAGCATCTCAATTCATCTTCAGTAAGCAACGAGGCAGCAGAGAGCTATGCTCCCCAAGGAAACATTATGAATACTGTAGTATCAACTAAGGTGTTTTGAAAATGAATAGGTCCATTTCAAAAACCTCAAGGGTTTAGCACAGGTTTTCAAAATGACTCAAATAAGCGAGACTGTTTTTTCAAAGGACATGGTTATTGAGACCAAGGCAATTTATCCGCTAAGCTTGGATATAATGGATAACATGGACAGGTTTGGCAATATCATAGAAAAGATTCATGAGTTTGATACAAACGGTCCTAGAAAGACGGTTCATATAACATTTGATATGGAAGAGGTAATAGATGATCATGCATCTATAATATTTTCTTTTCTTATAAATGGAGATAGCAACGGGACTGGTTTTCTGGACATCAAAGTAGACGGCTCATTTTTTATAGACACTCCACAAAGAAAAACGCTTGCTTCTTCAGCATTCAATGCTTACTATGCTGAGCATATCTTTCCCATGCTTGAGAAAAACATGACAAAGAAGATAGAAAATATGGGCAAATTTATTGAAAAGAAACTAAAAAAGCTAAGCCTTAAATACGCGTGACAGTATTATTTTTATCCCACCAGCCCTCAGCAGTTAGATTTTTGCGCTATGCAAAAAATGAAGAACTGTGTTACTGGTGGGATAATGCTTTTTAATTTCAACCTTTGAGATTGGTATCATGCCAGATAAGATAGAAAGAATTAAAAAATTAGTCAATGAGGAATACTGCTTTGGCGATGATTACAAATACCACACTCTGCTTGTTGTTAAATATGCCAAAATACTTGCTGATAAACTGCACGCGGACAAGGAAATACTTGAACTAGCTGCTTTGTTGCATGATACTGGCGTTAAAGACCGCGACGATATACATGAAAGGGTTGGAGCAGAAAGGGCTGATAAGATATTAAGAGAAATGAAATATCCAGAAGAAACAATACAAAGGGTAAAGAAATGTATATTAACACACAGGACAAGCGGAAGACCAAAAAGCAAGGAGGCAGAGATAATCCGCAATGCTGATGCCATGGCGCATATAGCTGCACTTCCGTTTCTTTTTAAGGTAGGGCTTGATAGGACAGGCAACCTTGAAGGTGCGATAGCCTGGGTAAAGAAGAAATTGGATAAAGCTGACAAAAAATTAACAATGAAGGAAGCAAGAAAGATTATAAAAGACAAATACGATGCAGCCAAGATTTTGTTAAGTGATTGAATGATAATTCAAGCAAGGGTTAAAACAGGGCAGAAGAAATTCGAGGTTGTAAAAAAGCATGATGGCTGGGTTATTGCTGTGAAAGCGAGACCGAAAAATAATCTTGCTAATCATGAGGTAATCAATGAACTTAGCAAGGAATATGAAAAGGTTAGGATAATTAGAGGGCATAAGACGAGCAAAAAGCTGATCGAGCTTGGCAAAAGCAGGGTTTCTGCATAGGCTTAAGAACCTTTCTGTAGTAAGTTAAAACGTTAATAAAGCTGAGCAACGTTGTTGTTCAGCTATTCAAAATCAAAATAATCATGGCAGTTAGATAACAATTCAAAATAATGTTTATCGGTGAAATCATGTTTATCATGGTTACAAACTGGTTAAGTACGAAAAAGTAAGAGTTAGTTATCTAGTTCTGCCTTCATGAAAAAAGGAGGTAATTGATATATGTCTAAACTTGCACAGGATTTTGCAAAGTATATGATAATAGCTAAATTAAACGCTAATGGTGTGGTTGAAAAGCCTGATGTTATTGGCGCCATATTTGGCCAGACAGAGGGATTGCTTGGCGGTGATTTAGATTTAAGGGAGCTGCAGAGAACAGGAAGAATAGGAAGAATAGAGGTTAATGTAAAAACAGCCAAAGGAGCGTCAACTGCTGATATTGTTATTCCTTCTTCGCTTGATTCAAGCGAGACATCATTGATAGCTGCAAGCCTAGAAACAATAGACAAGGTTGGCCCATGCGAAGCTACAATAGTGGTAGAAAAGGTAGAGGATGTAAGAAGCAAGAAAAGACAGTATGTTGTAGACAGGGCCACGGAAATACTAAAAGGCATGCTTGATGCTGGTGCGCCGGACTCACAGAAGATAACAGAGAGCATTAAAGAGGCAGTAAGAACATGGGAGGTATCGAACTATCACGGGCTGAGTTGCGGACCAAACATAATCGATTCTGATGAGATTGTTGTAGTAGAAGGCAGGGCAGATGTCATAAATATGCTGAAGAATGGCATAAGGAACGTAATTGCTATTGAAGGAAGCAAGGTGCCTGATGCTATAATAGAACTGACAAAGGAAAAAATTGTTACTGCTTTTCTTGATGGAGACAGGGGCGGAGACCTGAACTTAAAAAAGCTTCTGGCAGTTGCTGATATTGACTATGTTGCAAAGGCAGAACCTGGAAATGAGGTAGAAGAACTTACAAAAAAACAGATATACAAGGCGTTGAGAGAGAAGGTACCTATTGACCATGCTGGCGAAAAAAAACTGGCTGCAAAAGAGCTAAAGACATTTGAAAAAGAAGCAAAGCCTGAAGAGCCAACTGAAAAAATGAACAGCTTTCTTGCATCGTTGCTGGATGATCTTATTGGTACAAGGGCTGCGTATGTTGTTGACAAAAACCTCAGCATATTGAGCAAGGTTCCTCTTAGCGAGCTTGGCAACATGATAGACAGTTTTACTGGTGTCTATGCAATTGTATTTGATGGAAAGATAAATCAGGATATAGTTGACATGGCCCTGAAGAGGAAGATTTCATGCCTTGTTGGCATGGGCTACAAGGAAAGGGTAATGCCAAGCACAGTAAAGCTATTTGTAATGAAGGATTTTAAAAAATGAGATGCCTTTGCAAATAAATTCTTATCCTTAGTACTGCAATAAGATAGCATGGAGCTTGATAAACGCTTAGCAAAGATAAAGCACCTTAGGAATAAGGTAGATGGCATACTTTTATTCAGGAACGACCCTAATTTTTTCTATTTTACGAACTCTAGGGCAGAAGAGACTTTTTACTATAATTTTTCAAAGCCGATAATAATTTCTTCTAGATTTGGAGCTGAGCAGGCAAAGGAAGGATGGATAAAAAAAATAAAGGTTAGTGATGTAAAGAAATGGACAGATTTTTTCAGGGTAGTAAGCAGCGTTGTTGGCAAGAAGGATGTTATAGGCATTAATAAAAGCGGATTATCTGCTTCATTTTTTGACAGGCTGAAAAGAAATATACACGTGAGAGACATAAGCAAAGCCCTGGAAGAGGCAAGGGTGATTAAAACCGCTTATGAGATAAAGTGCATAAAGAGGGCTTGTTCTATAAGCAATAAGGTATTTGATGAGGTTAAGGATGATATCAAGCCAGGCATAACTGAGAACGAGGTTGCTGGGCTTTTTGAGTTAACTGCAAGAAGGTATAATACAAAGTTAGGTATTATTACAGCTTTTGGCAAGAATACAAGGATACCGCATCATGTGCCTACTGGAAAAAAACTAAAAAAAGGAGAGCCTGTTCTGATGGATTTCAGTATTGCTTACAAGGGCTATTTATCTGATGTTACCAGAATGATAAACAGCAGGCTTGAAGACAGGCTGAGAAATATTATGAACGATCTATGTCCAATGATCAAGCCAGGTGTGAAGACGAGCAGCCTTGAACTTTTTGTGAGAAAGAAACTTGGCAGCGATGAAAAATATTTTACACATAGCCTAGGCCATGGTGTTGGTATTGCTATTCATGAGGGTCCGTGGATATCTTCAAAAAGCAAGGATGTACTAAAGCCAGGCATGGTCTTTGCTATTGAACCAGGCATTTACATGAAAAATGAAGGTGCAAGAATAGAGGATGTTTTTTTAATGACAAAAAGGGGGAAGCAAAAGCTAAGTTAGTCATCGAGCATGATCGGTTTTTGCGAATCAATTTTTTTGACGTATATGACGTCTCCGCAGCTTTCGCACTGGACCTCGATGAACCTAGAGGTTTCTAGATTAATTTTCATTTCTTTTCCACAACAAACCGGTATTTTAGACATAAAAATCAACCTTTTTTATAACTCAGCCTATAACTCAAATTTAAACATAAACCCTTCGTCTCAACTCCATCTTAGTTTCAAATTAATCAGGCACCGGTCCTCTGTTCATAATTGAGAAAGCAGAATCATCCCGCTCTAGCCCTTGAACATACAATTATAGACTACTCGGAACGGATGGGATAAGCTAAACAAATCAGCATTAATCGCAGTACAAAGGACGTTTAGCATATTACCAACAATCAGCTTATAGACATGCTAATTTAAATAAGTTTTGGTTTTGGTCCACCTTTCCCACTTTGACTGCATAATAAATTACCTGCCAAAATATGCAAAAAAGCATAAATAGTCTACTGCATTTTAAATAGTATAAGGTGCTTTTATGAGGCTACCTGAGCTGGATACTATAAAAAATATAAGAAAGCAGGCTGGCGTCAACCAGACAGAACTGGCTAAGGCAGCAAGGGTCAGCCAGTCGCTTATAGCAAGAATAGAGAGCGGAAAAGTGGATCCGTCCTATGGCAAGGTAAAGAAAATACTTTCGGCACTGGAAAAAATAGGTAAGGGCAGGATCTTTACTGCAAAGGATATAAT
>CAIKBN010000106.1 GCA_903825675.1 uncultured archaeon | reverse complement strand
GGTTGGAAAATTATTTTTTCACCGCAAGCAATTGCCTATCATGATCGGACCGCAAGCCCAAAAGGCGAAAGCAATTTGAAAATTGTTTTGAACAGATTAAACAAGAACAAACAAATTAAAAAATGGTCATTTTTAAATCATTGGATTTTGTTGGTTAAATTTATAAAACTGGAAAAAGAAACAAAGCTCCTAGATAGCTTCATGCCTTACTATTTTGGCTATAGGTGGTGTCATGATAAGCCACTCGTCGCCTACGCCAGCTATGTCTCCGTTGAATGTCGCAGAGATATTCTTGAGTCTTGAGACTGAGTTCTTCAGCTCATCCATGTTGGAATCCTTGAGATCCTTTATACTGACAAAAACTATGTTACCATCCCTGACTTTCTTGAGAATCTTGTCTACGTTGGAATAACCCTCAAGCTTGTCAATCATAATATTTATCTGCTTGGGTTGTTCAGCTCCGGCTGGCAACTCTACATACTCTTCTTTTGGCTCTAGAATCTTCTCTTCCCTTTTGAAAAGCTTTGGCTTCCACATTTTCGATCACTATTATTATGCGATGAGTGCTTTTAAGGTTAATCGTGGAAGAAAAGTTCATGACAGAATTATGTCAACTACGGGTTTCAGAGCCATAAGGGAAAGCTTTAAAAATATAGCTACTATTCTCAAAAGATAGTGTTTTGAAAATGGCAATCAATTATGAAGGTATTGGAAATCTAAGAGAGGATTATAAAAATGAGCAACGGATAGCTGCGCAAGTTGGTTTGATTACTGATCCTTCTTTAGTTTTAAAGATGTATCTAATGCTCACGGAGAGTAGCATCCCATTCAGTTCAGATACGGTCATTGAGGCTAAAGAGTTTATAAAAAAAGAGATTAAAGATAAAAGATTAGACCCTTTGACTGGTATGGGATTTGCTATACTTTCAGAGAATATGCTGAATGTAGTAAGATATGATACAAAGTATCCGATTGTTTTAAGAAATCAGCTTTATGATTATAACGAAACCTTTGCTTCTGCTAAACCCCTTGATATAAGGGATGATGGATCTTTCTGTATATGGGAATTTTCTATTGCTGAACATGAAAGAAATGCATGGGAAATATATCTAGACTCTAGGAGAAGTAAATCAGACAAAGAGCAATATCTAAGGTCTTTTATTGAAGGACCCCTAGGAATACACGGACAGCCAATAAAAACTGCAATACCCTTGGCAGTATATGATTAGCTGTCTTAAACTCTTGTTTTAAAAGATTTTCTTTTCAATAAAATTACAGGTGGTCAGATGGAATCCAACTTAATTATCTCTTTTGATCCTGCACATGCTGGCAAGGCCCAGAGCGAGGCAGAGGCGTTGCTAAAAGAAGCAGGTGAAAAAGCAGAGTTCTTGAAATCAGAGATAGAAGGCTTGTTTTTAGTAAAGACGAGCAGTGACCCTAAAAAGGTAACAAAAAAGCTTTTAGAAATATGCAAAGGCGATCCAAATAAGTTTGTGCACACCTTTCACTGGACTCCTATAGAAAAGTGGTATGCTTCAGACATGGCTGAACTGCAGGTTGCTATGGCTGAGATAGATAAAAAGATGGATCCTGCTAAGAAGTGGAGGATGGACCTCAGCAAAAGGCAGTATGACGGAAAGACAACAGACCTTATCATGAAGCTTACTGAAAAAATAGGCAAGCCAAAGGTTGATCTGAAAGACCCAGAACTCATAGTAAAGGTAGAAATAATAGGCAAAAAAGCAGGGGTTTCGCTTCTGAATGCAGACGAATACCTTAATGTGCCGAAGATAAAAGGGAAGTAATATTTGCATTTTAATTTTTCAAAAGCTGTTTGGTTATTTTAAAGTGCAATTTGGCTACCATGGATAATATATTCTTGTCGTATTTTTTTAGAAGCTCTTCGGCTGCAGCTTTAACATGCGTTGAGCCCTTCGGAATGACAATACCGACATCACGGCCTAGTTTTCTCAGCGTGATTAAAAACTCGTCCCTTGCAAGAATAGATGCAGCAGCCACCGCGGTGTCTGCCTCTGCATGTATCTTCTGGACAAGCTCGATTGCTATGCCTTTTAGCTGGTCCTTGATTAAGCTTTCATCGCCAAACTTGTCAGATATTGCCAAGTCACAGCTAGATTTTTCCAGCAGGTTTTTAATCACGCGGGCATGGCCCCATGCAAGAAGCTTGTTCAAGGATTTGAATTTGCCATATAATTGATTATATTTTTCAGGCGATATCTTTACAATGTCATATTTACACTCCTTCTTTATCATAGAAGCGATTTTATGAACAGCCATGTCGCTAAGGAGTTTGCTGTCCTTGACACCCATGCTCTTTAGTATGTCTTCTTTTTTGCTTTCTAAGAGAACACCGGCAATTACCAGATAGCCGAAGTAATCGCCCTTGCCTGATTCGTCTACGCCTATTCTCGCGCTTTCCATAACTAATTTATATGTTCAGAATACTAATATATGCTGTAGGGTATAGCTGTATTCTGACACATCAAAAACCACAACACTTGAATAGCTGTTTTTTATACATACGTAGATAAAAATAGTCATGGTATTCGGATATCTGAGGTATCTTCTTTCCTACAGGAGAAAGGTAGTTAGTTTAAGAAAAAAATACGACAGGGTCAGGGAGAAGGCTGATAAAATAGGAAATTCTGAAAAGAGGACACAGGTTTTAAGAATTCTGGATCAGGTAGAGCCAACGCTTGTCATGCTTGAAGAGCAGAGGATATCGGCATTCGAAAGAGGCAGAATGAGGAGATCTGTAGAGCAAGGAATAGTCAGTGCCAAGGCTTCGATAAAACAAAAATACCCAACACCTCAACCTTATCAGCAGCGGCAGCAACCTGCACAAAGGCCTATGAGACGATAACCAGCTGAATTTTGGATTATTGCCAAATATCAAACAATTACTAACCAATTACATAAGTAATTGCTAAGTTTTCAAGAGTTTGCATGCATAGGGGTTATAAAGTTTAATTAAATATCCAAAGCATGGAAACCATATATCCGATAAGTTGTGAAAGGACATTAGATACTGTATTTTTAAAAATGGATGAAGACGGCAGCTTACTGCAATTAAGATGCCCACATTATAACGCTTCTAGTATGGCAGATAGATGTAAATTACCAGTGGGCTATGCTATCTGTATACAGGAAAAGACACATTTTGAAACGCCAAGAAATTTACCTGCTGAGCCGATAAGTGTATCCACAATACCGCAGGAATAAAGCTTTATAAACATTTTTGTTATTGATAGGTAGTAACGATATCTATGAGAAAACTACCTGTCATACTAATAACGGCACTTTTAGCCATACTTATAATAACAACCTTAGCCAGGGCACTGCCTTCTGAGGCAGACGTTAAAAACAAAGCAGTATGGATGAAAGCCATATGCAGCGGGAACTACTGCATTGACGTCAAGATAACATGTGTTAACGGCGAACTGATAGATATAGAGCCTGTTCCAGAAGGTGTCTATTTCTCCGGCGATTGGGAGGATCCAAGGCCCGAAGAGTTTAAGAATAAGTGGTGTGAATACCCGTCTTAAAGTCCACCTTAAATACTTTTCTTTTCATTAAAAAATAAGTAATATAAAATTTTTTTGTTTACACTGGCCCCTGGGTTACATGATATGTACTATATGGGGCTAAGGTTACAGGTGAAAAAAATGGTTACCGTTGATCAGGCTATAATAGCCAAACTTGACAAGGATGGAAAGCACTTTGAGGTTCTAGTTGATCCTAATCTTGCTTATGACTTAAAAGAAGGCAAGATTGTTTCTTTATCCAAGATGCTAGCTGTTAATTTAGTATTTACTGATGCCAAGAAAGGTCTCAGGGCAAGCGACTCAGAGGTGGCAAAAATAATTGGCACCAGCGATATAGAGCAGGCAGCTAAGCTTATTATAACCAAAGGCGAAGTGCAATTAACCACTGAATTCAGGCGAAAAAAAACAGATGAAAAAAAGAGGCAGATTGCAAGCTTCATAAGCAAGTATGCAATAAATCCGCAAACCAGATTACCGCATCCTATGGAGAGAATACTAAATACAATGGACCAGGCTCATATTTCTATAGATCCGTTCACGCCGGCTGAGCAGCAGATTGAAGACGTGCTAAAGGCGTTAAAGCCGATAATACCGATTTCAATGGAGGAGCTGACCATACAGGTGCAGATACCTACGCAGTATGCAGGAAGGGTTTTTGGCAAGGTAAAGGAGCTTGGAAAACTGCAAGGCCAGCAATGGCTCTCAGATGGCTCATTGTCAGCTAAGCTAACAATACCAGCTGGCCTGAAGGAGAATGTTTATAGAATAATTAATGCATTGACCAATGGCAATGCAATAATAGAGGAGAAGTGATAAGTATGGTGACAAAGATTGAGAAAGGAAAGGTTAGCGCTAATATTTCGAATAAATATAACGGAGTGATTGAAAATGAGTGATGAATTTGTAATGGAAGAAAATTTAGAAGAAAGCAAAAAAGAGGTACTTGAGAACGTGCCTGAGGAAGCGCCTAAAAGAAGGCTTGTTATTCCTGGCGATTTGCTGGGAAGCGGAATAGCAGGGCACGGTGCATATGAGGAAAATGGCAAGGTATTTTCCAAATATATTGGCCTTGCTGAGGAAAAGAATAGTTTGTTCTTTGTAATACCGTTAAGCGGAATTTATAATCCAAAAAGAGGCGATGGTGTTATTGGCAAGATAGAGGAAATATCGTTCTCTAAGTGGATAGTTGATATAAACTCGCCATATCAGGCGGTATTGCCGCTGAACGAGGCAGTTGATGAGTTTATAGACCTGACCAAGACGGATTTAACAAGATATTTTGACTACGGCGACATTATATTCGCTGAGATATCTACTGTAACAAAAACAAAGAATGTACAATTATCGATGAAGAACAGAAAATGCAGAAAACTTCGAGGCGGTAGGCTTATAAAAGTCACACCTGCAAAGGTGCCAAGAATAATAGGCAAGGCTGGCTCAATGGTTGAGATGATAAAGGAATTAACTGGCACGCAGATAGTTGTTGGCCAGAATGGCATTGTCTGGGTCAAGGGCGAGAACGAGGGCATAGCAACAGAAGCGATATTAGTGATAGAGCAGAGGTCTCATGTCCATGGTCTTACAGACCAGATAAAGGAGATTCTGGAAAAGAAGCTGAGCCACACTGGCAAGCCTAAGGATAATATTGAAAATAAAGAGGTAATATAATATGACTGAAAAACGCATAGACGGGCGAAAGCCTGACGAATTAAGAAAAATAGAAGCAAAAGTAGGTGTTCTTGAGAAAGCAGATGGTTCTGCCTTCTTCCGCTTAGGCAATACCATGGCAATAGCTGGGGTCTATGGCCCAAGAAAGGTATTTCCGAGGCATGATGAAGAGGCAGAAAGAGCAGTTTTACGCACAAAGTATAACATGGCTCCATTCTCGACTGAAACAAGGAGCAGACCAGGAATAAACAGACGAAGTACTGAGATATCACTTGTTATAAGAGAGGCTCTTACACCTGTGATCTTCCTGAATGAGTTTCCGAAAACTGCCATAGACCTTCACATAGAGGTTCTTCAGGCAGATGCATCTACGCGATGCGTTGCAATAAATGCAGCTTCGTTGGCGTTGGCTGATGCTGGTGTTCCAATGAGGGACCTGATTGTGTCATGCTCTGCTGGCAAGATAGGCGGCAAATTAGTCTTGGACATAGCAGGAAAGGAAGATACAGAGGGTGAGCTAGATCTGCCTATTGCATATTATCCAAAAAAGAAGGAGATAACGCTACTGCAGATGGACGGGCTTACAAACAAAAAAGAAGTAAAGGAGCTAATCTCACTTGCGATAAAGGGCTGCGAGCAGATTTACAAGAAACAGCAAGAGGCACTCAGAGATAAATATAAGCTAGAAGAAGTGCCTGAAATTAAAACAAAGGAGTGATTTATATGATATCTATAGATACAGAACTGATAAAAGAAATTGTTGGAACTGGAAAAAGAATTGATAATAGAGGGTTTGATGAGTACAGGGATATAAAGATAGAGCCTAACATTATTTCTTCAGCAGAAGGTTCAGCCAGAGTGAAGTTAGGCAACACCGAGGTAGTTGCTGGTGTTAAAATGGAGATAAGCGAGCCTTATCCGGACACGCCAAAAGAAGGCACTATGATGGTGACAACAGAATTCGTGCCACTGGCTTCGCCTGAGTTTGAACCAGGCCCGCCTGACGAGAATAGTGTAGAGGCTGCAAGGGTTGTTGACCGTGCAATTCGTGAATCCAAGGCAATAGATTTCGGGAAGCTATGCATCAGAGAAGGCGAAAAGTCATGGACAGTATGCATTGACATAGATGTGCTCAATGATGACGGAAACATCATAGATGCATCAGGCATTGCTGCTATAACTGCATTGCTGAATACGAAGATGCCGGATTTGGACGAGAATGAAAAGCCTATATACAGCAAAAAAGGCTCAAAGAGCCTGCCTATAAAGGAGATACCTGTTTCAACGACCTTTGTAAAAATAGGCGACAAGATCATGGCAGATCCTTCGCTCTCAGAGAAAGAGGCAATGGATGCACGCCTTACAGTCGGAACTGTAAAGAAAGGCGACAATGTTGCTATGTGCTCAATGCAGAAAGGCGGTTCAGTAGGGTTCACAGAGGAAGAGATCTACCAGATAATCGAACAGGCAGAGAAAAAGGGCGAGGAGATCAGGGCAAAGATAAAGAAGGCTTTGGGGTAAATGACACCCTCTTTATTTTTTTAAGATTTCCGGCTTGGATCTTATTTTTTCTAATTTGCTTAT
>CAIKBN010000105.1 GCA_903825675.1 uncultured archaeon | reverse complement strand
TCCTTTTCGCCTTTGGTGATTTTCTGGATTAGCGGTAGTTGCATTGACTCTGCCTGCTTTGCTACCAGAGTTGCATTAGGCACATGAAACATGTAGGATTCAGGATTTTCAGATATAATGGAAACTATAAAAGCTATGCTATGTTCCTTGCTTGCCAGATATGCGGCATAAAGCGAGTCCTTGCCGCTGCTTACAAGTGCTGCTAGGCGCATAGTAGTTTTTTTAAAAGCTAAGTTTTAATATCAATACTATGAATCACAATAGCATTATAGTAGTGACAGGCAACAATGACAAATTTGATGAGATAGCTAAAACCCTTGCTGAGTTCAAGATAGCTGCAAAGCAGGTAAACATGAGTATAGAGGAGAAGGGATCGACCTTAGAAGAGATAGTTGTTGACAAGGCAAAAAAGGCATTCGAACAGGTAAAGCAGCCGCTTATAGTTGATGATACAGGCGTTTATTTTGTTGCATATGAGGATTTTCCCGGGCCTTTTCCAAAAAGGGTTTTTGAAAAGTTTGGTTTGGCAGGGCTTCTGAAAAAGCTAGAAGGAAAGGACAGAGGAGCTGCATTTAAAACAGTCATATGCTATATTGACGAAAAAGGATACAAATTATTTTACGGTGCTTTAGAAGGAACCATAACTGAAAAAATACACGATGCTGGAGAAAGAGCAAGTTTGCAGTATGAAAGGATATTCATACCTTTTGGCTATAAAATAACTGTTTCTGCTATGAGCATAGAAGATAAAATAAAGATATCGCATAGGGCTCATGCAACAAGGAAATTTGTCGCATGGTTTAAGAAATTATAGGATTTATAAATTTTTCTAGTCCTATTCTTTATTATGAAATACATAATCGCGTCTGGTCCTGTAATTGTCGAGAAAGGCAAAGTACTGCTGGATAAACATGGCAAGGACGAATTCTGGAAATTCCCTGGCGGCATAATTAATAAAGGCGAGAGCTTGGAACAATGTGCTAAAAATAGAGTTAAAGAAGAACTTGGTATAGTCGTTGAATTAATCAGGCCATTGAAACCCATGATAATCTGGAAGAGAAAAGAGGTTGTTATCCTTATTCATTACTTGGCTAAAAGAAAAGGCGAGATAATGCCAGGCAGGCATGTTCGCGAATGGGCTTGGCTTCCGATTAAGAAACTACCGAAGGATGTTGGACCGAATATTAGACCAGTGTTAGAGGATATGAAATAGCTGATTGATTATCATCAGGTTTAGGTCCGTAGTTATTTCCTATTGGTATAGTAATGCTGCTGATATGATTTGTATCTATTTTAGGCTCACTTTCTGCAGGATGGCCAAACAATTCCTCTATGAAATTATCGATAAATGATCTATTTTTTTCATGAAATTCTTTAGCATAAGGAGAGTGTAAGGTTATGGTCAGCACAGCTGAATATTCTTTGCATGGGAATAGGTTTGCAATTAGTTTTTTATTATAAGCTGATATTTCAGACAACTCATCTGTGCTAAGTTCGTAAGATTTCAATGGTCTGGTATATGTCACTCTATTATCATTACCAATACGAGAGGCATATACTTCAAATTTCCCATCAGGGGATAAAAGCTCTTCATCAAACCTATGTCTTGTTTCTGGTCTGAGACCATTTGTTTCTAGTTTTTTTTCTA
>CAIKBN010000104.1 GCA_903825675.1 uncultured archaeon | reverse complement strand
GGTTCCCATGAATATATTATCCATTTTTCTGTCAATTCTACAGAATAATCTGGTTCAAATATCGACCCTGGTTTATAGTGCAGGGTTGCTACTCTTAGTTCTTTTGATCCTTTATTTTCTGTTGTCTCATAAACCTTTTTTAGGGTGTCTCCTTTATCCGCGACGTCATCCACAATCAAAACTAGTTTATTTCTGACCGTGTTTTCATCTACATCCTGCGATATTTCTACTTCTGTGTTGGCTGATTCAACACCTTCGTAATTTTCTGTTTTATATTTTTTTGCCCTTATTGTATAAACCTCTTGCCTTTTCAAAAGACCCGATAAGTATGTCGCAATCGGCAAACCGCCTCTGCTCACTCCGATAAGAACATCTGGATCAAATCTGGATTTTTTTATTATTTCTGACAGTTGATATATCATTCCATGAGTTCCAAAAATTTCCGTTTCAGAGTAGTATTTGTAATCCATAATTAAACCGCCTCTATAAAAAATTCTGGTAAAGTTTTTTCGGTATGCCTGTTCTTTTTAATGCATGAGTCAGTTTTTCCTTTGGTGTTGTTTTTATTATTGATTTTACGGTTTCGTTAATTTCCCACGGGTAGATTATCCATTTTTCTGTTTGTTCTACAAAGTAATCTGGCTTTATTATTGACCATGGCTTATAGTGCAGGGTAGCTGTTTTGGCTTTTGCAGCGCCTTTGTTTTTTTTAAGTTCTAGGGCTTTGCTCATGCTTACTCCTGTGTCTGCAACATCATCTACGATAAGGACTTTCTTGCCTGCAACTAATTTTTCATCCACATCCTGCAGGATTTCTAATTTCCTTTTGGTTGATTCAATGCCTTTGTAATATTTTGTCCTTATTATGAAGACATTTGGGTTATTGAAATAGTCAGATAAGACACGAACAACCCATAAGCCACCTCTGCCCATTCCGATAAGGCAGTCAGGATTAAAACTGCCTTTTATTTTCTGTCCTAGCTTATAGATCATTTCAAAAATTTCGTTTGGCGAGTAGTATATGTAGTCAGTCATCAAACCGCCTTTATGAATTCAGCTATTCTAGCTGCTACGGATATCTTTGATATTGGCGAGGCAATGGTATTACAGGCGATGAACTCTGCTTTCTTGCTGACTTTTTCCAAGCAATCGCCTGTTAATACAGGGTGAACAACTGCGCATATCACTCTATTCGGATTTTTCAGGTTCTTGATTGCATGGATTAACGTGCTGCCGGATGATGCTATATCATCCACGATAACTACGTCTCGACCAGAAACGTCTAATTTGGTTTTTGTTTCTATTGTTCCTGTATCAAGGTCTCTTTTCTTTTCCAGGTAAGCTGAACTGCATTTCATTAAATCAGCTATCTCTTTGGCGAACTGGCCTGATTTCTTATCCGGTCCTATTATTATTGGATTTTTAAGCCTTAGTTTTTTGAGATAGTCAGCAATGCTCGGAAAGCCTGATATGCTGAAAGCAGGTATAGGTGCAGGTAACTTTCCTTCATTTCTCTGGAAGTGGACAGATACAGAGAATACTTGGGATGCTCCGGCGTCTTTGAGCAGTTGTAAAACATATTGGATGCTTAAGGGCTCGCCTTTTCTGAAGATCCTGTCCTGGCGAGCATAGACAAAGTATGCCATGACCACGTCTATTTTTTTTACGCCTAATGATCTTAGATTTTTAATTGTTAATAAAAGTTCGACAAGATACCTGTTAGGGTCTGTTGGTCTTTGCATGCGATTAACAAGAACTACGTGCTCATCTTTAATGCCGTTATCAAGCATTATTCTCGGGCAGACCTCATTGTCAGGAAAGCCTCGACGATCAAGTTCAACAAAACCACATTTAAGATTTTCTGCTAATTCTTCTGAGAAACCATCCTTAGGGCCAACGACAAGCATATTAAGAATTTGGGTATTATCTTTAAAAGACTAATTTGTTGGTTTAAAAAGAATATTCGGGATATATTCCTTATTGTTTCTTTTTAAGATTTGCTGGTTATGTTTTTTGCAGGAGATGCTCTGATGGACAAAGAAATACTTGATAAATATATTGAGGCTGGCAGGATTGCTGCTGAGATAAGGGAAAGTAGCAAGGCATTAATAAAAATAGATGCAAGGATTCTTGACATAGCTGAGAAAATAGAGAAGGTGATAAAGGATAAGGGCGCTGAGCCTGCTTTTCCTGTTAATATATCATTAAATGAGATAGCTGCGCACTATACGCCGATGAAGAGGGATGAGACTAAGATAGAGAAGGGTGATGTTGCCAAGATTGATATTGGTGTTCATATAGATGGGTATGTTGGTGACACTGCTTATACACTTTCTTTTAATGAAAAATACAACAAGCTGGTTGAGGCAAGCGAGGCTGCGCTTGCTGAGGCTATAAAATTGTGCAAGCCAGGCACACTGCTAAGCGATGTTTCTGCAAAGATAGAGGAAACTATAAACTCCTTTGGCTATAAGCCGATAAGCAATCTTACAGGGCATGGATTAGACTGCTATGACCTGCATGCTGAGCCGCAGATACCTAATATAAAATTCAGCTCAAACTACAAGCTAAAGGAGGACCAGGTTATAGCCATAGAGCCGTTTGCAACAGATGGTTCTGGCATGATAAAGGAATCTGAACCAACGCTAATCTTCCGTTTGCTGGGTAAAGGTCCTGTAAGAAACCAGGATGCCAGAACTATTATGGCTTTTGCTGAAGCTTTTAATGGACTGCCTTTTGCTGAGAGATGGATACCAATTGATTCTATTGTTAAGATAAGAATAGCGATGCGCGAATTAAGGGAGCGAGGCATAATATACGATTATCCTGTTCTGAAAGAGGCAAAAAACGGTGTCATAAGCCAGGCAGAACATACTGTAATAGTGAAGGATGAGCCGATTGTGACGACGAAATAAGATGCCCTTTGCAAATATGGGCTAAAGCCCATAGTATCTTTCAGTATCTCAATTCGAAACGGTATAAATACCTTAGTATCAACTAAAGTGTTTCGAAAATAAGAAATTTTTGAAAATATAAGAATAAAAAGATTTTTTTACAAGTTATATTCATGATAATTGTCGTTGACAACGGCAAGGGTGCCAGCGAAATCGCAAGCTGCATAAGGATGAACAAAAAAATTCTAAAACCAAGCGAAGCTGCCTCTGCAAAGGCAAAGGCTTACATACTTTCGGACGGCGACTTAAAGCATAAAGATGCCAATATAAAAATAATAAAGAATGCTAATGGACCGATACTAGGCATAGGTACTGGCTGCATGTTCATAGGAGCTGCGTTTGGCGCAAAGATAAAGCAGGTTCCGAAAACCAAGAGATTAGCAATGCTATCGCTAGATAAGCCATGCCCGCTAACGCTTGACTTAAAAAGAACGTTCAGCGTAATGGAGGATTATCAGCATGTTATAGATGAATTACCTGAGAATTTCGGCGTATTTGCTTCTTCCAAGGATTATGAGTTCGAGATAATAGGAGAAATGACCAACCCGTTCTTTGGTGTGCAGTTCTGCCCAGAGCTTGGCGGTGACGGAAGGCGGATATTAATGAACTTCGAGAAGTTTGTCGATGTCTGGGAAAAATACCATAAATGAAATCTTCTTTGTAGATGTCTTTCTGACTTCTTATCATCATTCTACATCTAAAGGTGTAGGTTTTCTACAGAAGTCAAAAATAAGAAAAAGAATAATGCTATTACTTTGAGTTATTTTCTTTCTTTAAAGTCTGATTAATTCAATCTAGAATCGATGTCCCTTTCCTTTTACTATTTTTTCATCCAGTATACTCTGCTGCTTCTTCCATTTTCGGGGCTTTTCTTTTCTTTAGCATATTCTGATAGTACTGATCCATTTCCTTGCTGACTGAAGGGCTTATTTCTTTCTTTGCTTTGTCAAAATCTGATTTAGTGACTTCTTTGGATGCTATATCCTTTCTCATTGCGAACAAGGCTGCTTCACGAATCAGGGCTTCGATATCTGCGCCTGAGTAACCTTCTGTATCTTTTGCAAATTCTACAATATCTATGTCTTTTGCTAATGGCATTTCCTTGGTATGAACTCTGAATATTTCTAATCTTGCTTTTTCATCTGGTGTCGGAACTAATATCTGACGATCAAAGCGACCTGGTCTCAGGAGTGCAGGATCAACAATGTCAGGCCTGTTTGTAGCAGCTACAACAACAACGTCGTGAAGCTCTTCTAAGCCGCTGATTTCTGCTAATAGTTGAGAAACAACGCGCTCAGTTACATGGCTGTCTGATCCTATGCCCCTTTTTGGAACAAGGGCATCTACCTCGTCAAAGAATATTATTGATGGTGCAACCTGCTTTGCTCTTCTAAATACATCGCGGATATGGCGTTCGCTCTCTCCAACCCACATTGACAAGAGCTCAGGGCCTTTGACTGAGATAAAATTCGCTCCTGATTCGTTAGCAATTGCTTTGGCAAGAAGTGTTTTACCACAGCCAGGCGGGCCGAAAAGCAATATGCCTTTAGGCGGCTCAATGCCAAGGCGCTTGAATGAATCAGGATATTTCAATGGCCATTCAACTGCTTCCTTAAGCAGCTTCTTTACTCTTTCCAAACCGCCTATATCATCCCATTTTACCTTAGGCACTTCTATCAGGACTTCTCGCATGGCTGATGGTTCTACCATCTTAAGCGCATGGTCGAAGTCTTCTTTTGTAACTATAAGTTTTTTAAGGACCTCTTGGCTTAATGGATTGTCTTCCTTCATAACACCAAGGTCAGGTAACAATCTTCTCAAAGTAGACATGGCTGCTTCTTTGCACAAGGCAGATATGTCTGCTCCTACATAACCGTGTGTAATATCTGCTATATTTTCTATGTCCACGTCCTTTGAAAGCGGCATACCTCTTGTATGTATCTGCAGTATTTCTTTTCTTCCAGCCTTATTAGGAACCCCTAGTTCTATTTCACGGTCAAAGCGACCTGGTCTTCTAAGCGCAGGATCAAGTGAATTAGGTATGTTTGTTGCGCCAATAACCATTATTTTTCCTCGGGATTTCAAGCCGTCAAGAAGCGTTAGCAGCTGCGAAACCACGCGCTTTTCAACCTCACCTTTTACCTCTTCACGCTTAGGTGCTATAGCATCTATTTCATCTATAAATACAATGGATGGTGCGTTCTTTTCTGCATGCTCAAATATTTTTCTCAAATTTTCTTCGCTTTCACCGTAAAATTTGCTCATAATTTCAGGGCCATTTATAACGCAGAAGTACGCACCTGATTCGTTAGCTACTGCTTTAGCAAGCAGGGTTTTGCCAGTACCGGGAGGTCCATGCAACAATATTCCTTTTGGCGGTTCAATGCCCAAGCGCTCAAAAAGCTCTGGGTGCTTTAGCGGTAATTCAATCATTTCCCGAACTTTTTGTATTTCATCATGCAAGCCACCTAAATCCTCGTAAGTGACTTCTGGTATTTGTTGCTCTTCCATTGGCGCTGTTGCCTGCGGAAGCAGCTCGACCTCAGTTGCTCGTGTTACTCGCACAACGCCTTTTGGATCGGTCTTCACGACCACGAATTTCTCTTCACCGAATGGGGTAAAGAAGAATTCCCCGAATTCCATGCCGAAGAATTGTTCAATTAAGCTGGTTTGTGATCGCCTGTCCTGAACAATAGGATTAGGAATTATAACGTCTCCTGTCATTAAAGGGCGCATAAGGATATTTTGCTTCAATAAATTACCGCCCATGTGGATTATTATGCCGCCTCTTGCTGGGGCAATGGTAACGTTTTTGGCTTCTTTAGCATCTGCTTTTCTTATTTTAACTGCTTCACTTATACCTGAACCGCAGTTCCTTCTTGCAAGGCCGTCCATACGAATGACTTCTAAACCAACGTCAGCAGGATAAGCGCGAACTGCAATAGCTGCTGTTTTTCTTTTGCCTTCTATTTCAATTATGTCGCCTTCGGATATGCCGATATTTTTCATGTCCTTGGCTGATATTCGCACGATACCACGGCCAAAGTCGCCGCGCTCAGTAAGCTCCCCGACCTTAAGCTTTATTCCATTATCATTATTTTTTTCATTGGTCATAGCATCACTCATTAATAGGTTGACTGAACAACCTCTTAAGTTTTTCCCTTTCCATCATCACTTCTGTCATTTCATAGTCTATTTTATTATGCCATTGCTCAAAATATTTTATTACCTGCCGCATGTTTTCCATGGCAACCATGAATACGGAATCTGCTATCTTGGCATGCGGTATCTCGTCCAACAAGCCCGTACGCTTGTATGAATATTGTTTATTCTCTCCGGGTATTATCTGCTTCCAGCCATGAAGGCCGCGGAAGAACTTATTTCTTTCGTAATCGGAACTGAATCGCTCAGAGCGGGTATGGAAGGTTATTATCACGACTTGCCGGAGGCCTTTTTTATGGATTTCTATTCTCATGTAATTATCCGCTCGTGTTTTTAGTGTTTAGTATAACCCTAAAAGTATTTAAGTTTATTGATCTGACAACAAAACAGCTAAGAATAAAAATCACTTCTTCTGGCAAAGTTTTACGAATCTCTCCCTGCAGACTGTTCTGCATTCGACCTGGTTGCCCCATTTATCCAGCTTAAGCACCCAGACATTGGCCAAACTCTTTTTAACCCCAAGTTTTTCTGCTAATTCTTCTATGGTGAATTCTTTATTAGGCTGCTTTTTCAGTATCATTAAGACATCGTGCTGACTCATTCCGAGACCGCCATTGACTGTAAATATAAAAATTAATTACAAAAAAAACAAATAAACTTGGTTATATATAAACTAAAAGTCTATATCTACCATCTTTTCTTTGGAACAAAGCATTCTTTACAATACACAGGTCTTCCTTCCTGTGGCTGAAAAGGTACTTCGCATTCTTTACCACATTTTGCACAAACTGCTTTATGCATTTCTCGTGGTCCTCTATCAAAACTCATTTTCATTAACTCCTTTTATTTTATTAGGCAACGCCTAACAAGGAATAGCCTTTTTAGGGTTATTCCTTTGGCATACCATAGTCATAGAAATGTTTTTAAAGGCATGAAATTGGGTAGTAAAATCAGCCTATTGATAAATTCTTATCTCTATCCAGTATATCCAACTTCTTCCTTGTTGGTGGCTTTGGCTGGTTGCTGCTTGGAGAGTTTCTTTATTTCCTTAACAGGATCGCTGCTTTTCATTACCTTGTCCATTTCCTTTAATTTGTTTTGCAAAACCCTGATCAGGCCTTCACATGTAACAGAGTCTATTATTATATCGGCTACTACGACTTTGGTAAGCATGTCGGTGAATTGCATTCGCATTACGCCAGCTGCGCGCTTGGTTTTGGATACCTTTATTCTATTTGAAATAAAGACTTCATCTGCGAAAACTGGTGGTCTATCTACTTTGAATGCCATTGGTCCTGTTGGTTCTGCCATTTGAATCACGCTCTTAGTTTATTCTATTAGATTTAAATTCAAAGCTTTAAATAGAAAATACATTTTATAACTCTTTTCGGCATAGCTTAAGCATGGATAACCGACTAAAAACGAATTCGCCGCTGGATAAACTGCTTAATGGTGGTATTGAATGCGATGCCATAACGAACATATATGGACCTGCCGGATCTGGCAAAACTAATATTGCGCTTACCGTTACTATTGAGACGTCTAATGACAAAAAAATACTGTATATGGATACTGAGGGGTCGTTTTCTGCTGAAAGATTCAGGCAATTGGGAGGCAATGAAAATAATCTAAAGAATATAATATTTTTCGATGTTCACAGCTGGGAGGATCAGCATAGGGAGATTCAGAGGATTGAAAGAATTGTGGAAAAGGAACGAATAGCTTTAATCATTATAGATAGCCTTGTTGCATTATATAGACTTGAATTAGATAGCGAGAATTTCCAGAAAATAAACAAGCAGTTGGCAACACAGTATTCAATTCTTTCTATGATAACAAGAAAATACAAGATACCTGTATTAGTTACTAATCAGGTATACGGTTACAAAGAAGACGGGGATGAGAAGATTGAGCTCACGTCGAGGGCTATTGCAAAATACTGGTCCAAGGCGCTCATAGAATTAAAGAGGGCTGAGCGTTCAAACCATAGAATTGCAATAGTAAGAAAACACAGATCCATAGCTGAAGGTAAGAATATAGAATTTGAGATTAAGGAGCGTGAGCTTAAGGAAGTTGGCAAGCTTGGTTTCTTTTAGATAGCTATTTAAATTTTTGATTTATCAGATATTATGATTTGCAAGATTTATGGCATTACTGACCTTCTTTCTGCCATACTTATTTTCTTCAGTTTATATGGCATACCTGATCTCATAAAGATGTTAATTGTTTTTATAATGCTGGTAAAGGGGATACCTAGCATTGCAGGTGACCTGATTTGCAAAATATATGGGGTGGTTGACATATTGGTTGCACTTCTAGTTTGGTTTGCATTACCGCTGCCTGATTTTCTTAGGATATTAATAGCGGTTATTCTGGTTTTCAAGGGTATTCCTAGCTTATTAGCGCACTGAGTACCCATTAGGTGGGATTGCTTTAAATTCTTAGGATTCAATGAGCTATGTGTATCTAACCCTTGAAAAGATATCACATGCGACAATTATAGGGGCATTGGTCTTATTCATAGTTATATGCATGTATCTACTGAACATGGTAGTAAATAATCTCATTGTTGTTTCTATTGGCCTGGTTTTTGCATTATCTGCTATTTCATTGGTATTACCAAGGGGTGTGACAGGCTTGATGCTATTTGGCTTTTTTATGTCATTCTTTATACTGAGTTTGCTGCTGAGAAATATAGAGCAGGGCTTTTTCTATGGTTCGGTAATAATGTCATTAATTTTTCTTGTGGATATCTTTAATCGCTAATACGTCATCTTCATGACCCATTAATATAGAAATAATTGCCATTCGCGTATGCAAGCCATGGCGGGCTTGTTTAAAGAGTATGATTCTTTTATCGTTGTCAAGGGCTGGATCCATTTCGTCAATCCTTGGCATGACATGCATTACTTTTGTATTGTTTGGTAACATGTTTAGTACTCTTGAATCGACTCTGAAAGAGAATTTATCCCTTTCTTCAGGCGGTATCCGCTCTCTTTGTATTCTTGTTACATAAAGTATGTCTGGCCTGATTTTTTTCAGTTCTTCTATGCTTATTGTTTCTATGCCAGTAAGCTCAAGACCTTTTGGTGATATGCCGTATATTTTGTTGCTACTAAATTTTCTAAGTGCTTTTATAAGCGAATGAACAGCACGGCCATATTTCAGGTCTGCCATAAAGACTATTGTTATATCATCCAGCTTTCCTATTTCTTTATTAATGGTGTAAAGATCCAGCAATGCCTGAGACGGATGCTCGTTGGAGCCATCGCCTGCATTTATTAAAGGTATATTCACAAGGTCTGCATATTTTTTGACAGTAAGCTCCTCAGGATCTCTTACCGCGATTATGTCTGAATACTGTTCCATTATCTTTACTGTGTCTGCTTTGGTTTCGCCTTTTTCAATCGATGAACCAATATTCTTGTGCGTAATTACGTCTCCTCCGAGGGTGTACATAGCTGCCTGAAAGCTCTTTTCTGTTCTTGTGGATGGCTCAAAGAATATTTCTGCGAGTATCTCTCCTTTGCATATATTTAATTTATTTCCACGTCCTGATAAGGGTTCTAGTATTTTTGCACAATTAAGAATGAACTCGATATCTGCTCTGGAGAGCTGGTCTACACTTAAAAGATTCTTTTTGTTCCACATGTCTAATACTCCTTTATGAAATTACAGTCCGTATCTACTTCCACGAAATGGTGTGCTTCTTTTCCATATGATGAACACTGGTTTGCTGGATTATTGTCTGCCTCTATGCGCGGCGAATGCGCGACGTCACAGACCCAATCTTCTGCTATTGCATTGCTAAGACACGGGCCGTTGCTTAAATCGCGTTTGACCTTCTCTTGTTGGCATAATTGTTTGCAGGCTGCTACTACGTCTATTTTCTGGCTTATAACCTGAACACTGCTTTCACTAACGCAACCGGATATTAAGATTAAAGATGCAAAAAGAATTATTAAAAGCTGTTTCATGATTAAAAATAATTCAAGAAAAGGATAAAAGACTATTTTTGATGAGTTTTCTTATGCAGGGTAAGAGCACGCTTGCTTGTGAAGGTCTTTTTGCAGATATCGCATGTGAGCTGCTCTGCTATGCGCGTGGCTGCTCTGCTTTCTGCTTTTGCTTTTTTGAGCTTATTCTTGTCTAGCCAGTCTTTTTTGGTCGGGCAATTTATGTCAATGCACATTCTAAATGGACGGGCGCCCTGACGATAGACCTGGATAATCGGTGTTTTGCACTGGTCGCATACTTTTTCAGTACTCATAATTACGCCTTCTCTTGGTAAGGGCATGCCGTATCTACAGCCTTTTTTGTAGCCACTGCAACCGACAAAACGCTTGCCTGTTCTCCATAGCTTGTGGACTTTAAGCGTGCCGCCGCACTTAGGGCATGTGCCTAAAATATTCTGCTTGTCCTGGGTCGCAATTACTGCTTCTGTCAGCTCTTTGCCTATTTTTAGTTCCTTTTTTCTGAAGGCATTGGATATTTTTATCAGCCGCTGTTTGGCCTCATCAATAACCTGCTCGCGCTTTAATTTGCCGCTTTCTATTGCATCACACTCTTCCTCGAAATGCCTTGTGAGCTTTTCAGAGATAACATCAGGTATATTGGCTTCTAGTATGTCTGATAGCTGCATGCCTAATTCGGTGACCTCTATGCTTTTTCCGATCAGGTAGCCTCGGTTATAGAGGATCTGGAGGATTTGTGATCTAGTTGCTTTAGTTCCTAAACCTTGTGATTCCATTTCCTTGAGCACAGAACCTTGTGAGAATCTTGGCGGGGGTGTTGTTTCTTTTGCTAGCTGGTCTATTTTTTTTACCGGAAGCTTGTCACTAACTTTGATATCAGGAAGCAAGACTTCATCCCGGGCTGCATATCTGCCATAAAGTTCTGTCCAGCCTGGCTCTAAGGTTCGCTTGCCAGAAAGGAAGAATAACTCATCGCCTACAGAGAGGGTTATTTTCTGCGACTCGCGCTTAGCTGGGTCTCCAAAAACTGCAAGGAAGCGATGAACAATAAGATCATAAACCTTTTGCTGCTTGTCGCCGATCTTTTTGATAACACCTGTTGGATATATGGCTGGATGAGCTGAGTCTGTTTTGCTTCCTTCTGCTGGTTTTAGCCCTGCTTTAGATAACAGCAATGCTGAAAGCTTGCTGTATTTTTCATGTTTGGAAAGACCTGTCAGTATTTTCTTGTAATTTATGTCAGGCGGCAATTTCTCTGATGATGTTCTTGGATAGGATATAAGACCGTCCTGATAGAGGGCCTCTGCAATATACATACCTTGCTGAGGCGAATAGCCGAAATAGCGGTAGATATCTGCGAGCAGTGATGTTGTGTTGTAAGGCTTTGGTGGGCTTTGGCTTATAATTTTTTTGGTTAGGTTTTTTATAATGGCTTCTTTAACATCTGCTTTTTTGAGAATTTTATCTGCCTCGTCCTTGCTCCATATCTTGTCTTTACAGTAAGCTGCTTTCAGGAGCTGCTTGCCTGCTTTGATTTCTATTTCGATTTGCCAAAACGGCTTGGGCCTAAAGGCTTTTATTTTCTTTTCGTGCTTTGCAAGCATGTGCAGAACTGGGCCTTGAACACGGCCTGTTGATAAAATGCGGAAGCGCTTGGCTGCGCTTTTTATAGCAAGGGTCAGTGCTCTTGTTAATGATATGCCCCACATGTAATCTAAATAATGGCGGGTAAGGCCTGCTTCCACTTGCCCTGCATCCAGATGCTTCATTGCATTTTCATAGCTGTCTAACAGCTCTTCTTTGGTCATGGTTGAAAATTTCATTCTCTTTGCATCTGTGCGGTTGTATAGAAAGCGCAATATGTTATAGCCAATAACAGAGCCTTCTTCGTCATAGTCGCAGCAGACAATACAATCATCTCCAGCTTTGGCTGTTATGCTCTGGACAACATCAAAATACTTCTTGCTAAAGGCTGCTGTGTGAGATGCCTTAAAAGACGGTATCCATTCGACATCAAATACTGGATATTCCCATCCTTTGCCTGATTGTTTTAGAGTGAACAAATGGCCAACAGCTGCAACAACGATATGCTTTTTGTTATTTTTCATGAATTCGTAATATTTAACGCCTTCTTCATTGGAATTGGTTTTAAGGGTTCCTTTGTCTGCTAGGGCTTCAGCTATGGCGCTGGCTGCATTCGGCTTTTCTGCAATCATAATTACAGTCATAGAACCATCTAGATTTTCATATAATATAGTAAGTGAAGTTTTAAATGCGCTTAATTAAGCAGGCATGATTCAGGCTCTTTCCTCGATTATCGAGAATATCAGGTTCCTTATCATGTCAGCTGCCCTGTTTTCAAACCGCTTGCCTTTATGCTTTTTTAAAAGCAGGGCAAGGAAATCTACCATTAGGTCTTCTAGTAAATATACAGTTATGCCCTTTTTTTCTAATTCCTTGTCTGTTTTTTCTAGTGGCTCTTCTACTACAAGGGTTTTTGTTATTTTTTTGCCTTTTATCATTGGGACTTCTTTGATGGCTTTTTCAGAAGAAACAAAGTCCTGTATGGTTGCTTTGGTCATGTCTGTTATTTCTATATGTCCTGTATATGGCCTGCATTCTATTATAACAGCTTCTTTGTTGTTCATTGCCAATATCTCAATATCTTTAACTGTCTTATCATCAGGTACCTTGTATATCACATGAAAAGATACTGTGTAGTCTTGTGCTTTGTAAAATTTAGATATCATTTCTTCCATATAGCTTAGTACCATAAAACCACTGTTTAATTATTAGTTTTGATTAATAAATAGGTTTCACTTTTTTCTTATTTCTGTTTTACCCATGTAAGGCTGAAGGACTTTGGGTATTTTTACTGAGCCATCATGTTGTTGATGGACCTCAAGAATAGCAAGCATGGTCCTGCTTGTTGCTATGGCTGTGTTATTGAGAGTGTGCACGAATCCGGTTGGTGCTGCACCTTCTTTTTCACGATACTTGACATTTAAGCGTCTGGCTTGGTAATCTGTACAATTGCTGTTGGAGCCTGCTTCACGATATTTTTCGTCAGCCATCCATAATTCTATATCATATTTCTTGGCAGCTATGTCGCCGATGTCGCCTGTGCAGACATTGACTACGCGAAACGGAAGCTCAAGTGCCTTGTATAGGTCTTCTGAGTTTTTCTCCAATTCCTCATGCAGCTGCCATGACTGTTCTGGCAGACAAAAAATAAACTGCTCGATTTTATTGAATTGGTGCATTCTGAAAAGGCCTTTGGTGTATTTGCCGTGTGCGCCCACTTCTTTACGGAAGCATGGGCTGATACCCACTAATCTAAGCGGAAGGTCTTTTTTTTCTATTACCTCGTCCATAAACATTGCTGCTAGGGCATGCTCGCTTGTGGCAATCATGTACAGGTCTTCGTCCTGTATCTTGTATAACTGGTCTTTGAAAAATTCTAGGTCAGTGACACCGTGGTATGGTTTTTCATGCAGCATATAAGGCGGATTAATTAATATGTAACCGCGCTTGAGCATGAAATCTATGGTAAATTTCATGAGGGCATAATCCAAAAGAACCAAGTCGTTTTTGAAGTAAAAGAAGCCGTGACCTGCTACCTTGGCTGCACGGTC
>CAIKBN010000103.1 GCA_903825675.1 uncultured archaeon | reverse complement strand
TGCATCGTCTATTCATTTTTGTTTGTGGTTTCTTTAACGCTTTCTTTCAAAGTTCCTATCTTCATCCAATAAAGTCTGTGGTTTTCAGGAACTTTAAAATAATATCTATTATCTCATTTAACAAACTGTATTTAAATTTTTTCATGCATTAGTAGCGGTATGGGAGATGTTGCTATTACACTAAAGGTAATGCCAAAAAGCCCTGAAATCGATACAACAAAGATGAAGTCTGAGATAAGCTCAGCAGTAAAAAAACTTGGCATTAATATAAAGAGCATTGAAGAAAAGCCGATCGCCTTCGGATTAAAATGCATTGAGCTCCTTCTTGTAATGCCTGACCAGGGCGGGACTGATAAAATAGATGAAACGATAAGAAAAATCCAAGGTGTTGCCTCTATAGAATCCGGCGATATTACGCTTCTCTAGTTCTTATCAATAGACCTTACTATTGTGTTTATAAGTTTTAACTTAATTATAAACCGTGATATTTATGCCTGAGATATATAATTTTGAGATCCCAAGAGCTGAAGCAAAGGTAGAAAAAATAGGCGGTATAAACAAAACAACCCTTAGGCTTTTCTATCCGAACAATCCAAAACCAATAGAAAGGCGTCTTCATGAGCAGCTTGCATACGGCATCAAATCACTTGGAAACCTAATTAGCGCAAAAAGGGATTATCATCCAGTAGCCAATTCTCAAAATCCTCTAGGACCTGCATCTGCAGGCGCAATGTATATATTTGAAGACGGTAAATTTATATGTAGCAGAAGGGATGAAGGTGCGCCTGTACACAAATTTTATCATAGTGCCTATGCAGGCTTTTCAAAGTCAGATAATCATATAAGATCTGAGAAAGGTTTAATTGAAACAAGCCTTCGCGAAAGCAATGAGGAATGCCTTATTGTTACAAGGGATAAAAAATGGCTTGTCGTACCCAAAGATTCAAAGCATTATACCTTAGGGTCTGCGCTTAATCTTGGATTAGAACTTAAACCATGGTACGTAGATGTTGAAACCATTGACCCTGATGATACCCTCGAAGTATATGAAGAAGACGGCACGCCGATATTTACAGCAAAGGCCTTTCTTGATATAATGAGAGAATCAAGCACAAGCGTTAACGCACTATATATACGCAAATTCCCATTTTCCGCTGATGAAATACTTCCAATAGATGCAGAAGGTATGTTCAAAGACGGTAAATATATACATTTCAACCTGGAAGCTTACATAGTTCATCCATCAGAGATAGAAGGCAGAACCGGCAAAGACAGCATGCCCTTTGGTTTTCCATTGGACAATCCGAACGTGCAAAAAGTAAAAATCGAAAACAGCAAACCAGTATTCTACAGAAAAGATCCGGAACCATACTCAGGTCCGGACATGGTTAGAGTCAATCATCCTCATATATGGGCACCAGACAATCTGCTGTGCAGGACCTTGGATGCTCTTGGTGTTCTTGGTTATAAGAACAAATGGATGAAAATAGAGCTCTGGAAAGAAAAATCAAAGCTCGATGGCGAAAGCCTGCTACCTGATTCTGTTATGAAGAGGTGATTTTTTAATTACTTAATTGGATTCTTCTTTCTTTCTCACGTATAAATCGTCTTCCAGTTTTTTGCCTGTATTCTTTTCCCAATCCTCTATTGATAATGCAAATTTCTTCTGGATTTTATCCCTGTATATCTGCGGCATCACGTTAAATGCGCAGAATGGTACTATAGGCATATTCTTGTCCGGCGTTGCATAGTGTATGCAGCATCGCTTGACGCGCTCTATGTCATAATTATACAAATCCTGGAAATGCATCATTCCAATGAAAAGGGCTTTGTGGTGGAAAACACCAAGCGATCTGTAGTCGTGCTTGATTACTGCCTTGTATAAAATATTTGCAAGATCCAGGCCCTTTGGCTGCTTCTCTTTGTCTACGAATGAGCGCATCTTGTAAAGGAATTTTACTCCAACCCAGTATCTGCTCTTGCCGCTTCTTATTTCCTCAGCCTTTTCATTCAGGTATTCCATTAGCCCATCAACATCAACAAACCTTGTTATAGGCAGCATCCTTCCATTATCCTCCAGTACATACGTAGCCATGCCGCACGCAAAATGCGAGCTTAGTTCATATCTTGGTCTTTGAGTAATAGCCTCTATGAACCTGCTTACAGGAAGTACAGAAGGAACAGAATAGAAATCCTCCTTGCCTATCTCACCATTGGTCTGTTCTTCAATTCTTTGTATCACATCAGGTATAGTTATCCTGTACTTGGCTCGCGTCTCTCTTGGCATCCTGCCTACAAGCGAGACTGGCTGGAAATTAATCCCTCTTATTGCATCTATATTATCAAAGCCGAATCTTAGTATATCTCCGAGCTCGTGATCATTCACACCCTTTATAACTGTAGGAACAAGCACAACACCCATCCCTGCCTTTCTGCAGTTCTCTATTGCATTCGGCACCTCCCAGTGATTCTTCGGGTTGGTCTTTGCAGTAACACCATCAAAACTAAGATAGATGGTATTGGCACCTGCTCTTCTTATGCGCTTAGTCAGTGCCAGGCTTTGCGATAATCTTATGCCGTCTGTGTTAACCTGGATATGATCTATGCCGCCATTCTTTATGATTTTTATTATATCTATCAGGTCTTCTCTTAGGCATGGCTCGCCGCCTGTCAGCTGTATTGCATTGCACGGCACAGGTTTTTCTCTTCTAAGAGCCTTGACCATATCCCTTATCTGTTTCAATGTAGGTTCGTACACATAACCTGCCTTTTCTGCAAAAAAGAAACAGTACCAGCAGCGCAAATCACAGCGATTAGTAACAGCTATGTTAGCAAGCGCTGTATGGCCCATATGCTCCTTGCATAAACCGCAACTGAACGGGCACTTAACCTTGTCCTTTATATTGGGATTCTTTATTAACTTGCCGTCCTGTGCAAATTTCTCAGCCTTCTTGTACATCTCATAAGAGCCCCAGTAAAGATCTTCCACAGAACCATGCTTTTCGCAGGTCTTGCTTATCCAGACCTTGCCATCTCTTTCAAAGATATCAGCATCTATTATCTTAAGGCAATCAGGACAAAGCGACTGTGTTTTTCTTATCAGATTATTATCCATATTATCATCTATAACTGCAAGCTTTTAATAGTTTTTAAAAGTTATAAATTTATAAAGCTTTTTGTCCAATGCTTTTCTATGAACACCGTAGAGGAAAAAATATACAACACCTTCTCATCTGTAGCCAAAGCCGTAGGCTATAACGAAGTGCATGCCAGAATAATATCCGCACTGCTGGTTGCAGACCGGCAGTTATCACTGCAGGAACTTAGCAAAAAAACAGGTTACAGCCTTGCTTCTTTATCGCTATCATTAGATCTGCTTGAGCTCTTAGGAATAATAGCCAAAACCAAGAACCGCGGCGATAGGAATTTATATGTAAAATTAAGCGGCGACCTTATTGATGGCCTTAGAAAAGCCATGCTATTCAAGATACAAAAAGAAATAACCACAACCTTCAGCGAATTTGACAAATACAGAAAAACCAAAGACAAAAAAACAAAAAGAGCCATATTCATCCTGGAAAAGGAGATAAAGCGTCTGGACGAATATGTAAAAAAGCTGGCAGCAGTCGAAGTGCCTAAGAAGTAACTACCTGCTATCCTAACATTAACAAACCCTTAAAACCTTTCCATCTTTAACATATTATTAGGTAGGTTATCGTGGGCATACAATTAACTGACATTGTAAAAGGCGAGGAGATCACGCTCGAGAATCTGTTTGACAAGATAATAGCCATAGATGCGTTCAACTGGATTCACCAGTTCCTTAGCATAATAAGGCAGGTAGATGGAGAGCCGCTAAAGGATTTAAAAGGCAATGTAACATCCCATTTGTCCGGCTTGTTCTATCGCACTATAAAAATAATGGAAGCTGATATAAAGCCAGTATACGTCTTTGATGGCAAGCCTCCTGAATTCAAGAAACAGGAAAGCGAAAAAAGGCGGGATATTCGTGCAGAAGCCATGCGCGAATGGAAAGAGGCATTGAAACGTGAGGACTACGAGGCAGCAAGAAAATTTGCCCAGAGAACATCTGAAATAACCAGCGATATTATAGAAGGCAGCAAACAACTGCTCAGCGCCATGGGAGTGCCAGTAGTCCAGGCGCCATCAGAAGGCGAGGCCCTGTGTTCTTTAATGGCAAAAAAAGACGATGTGCATGCAACAGCCACGCAGGATTATGATTCCTTATTGTTTGGCTGCCCTAGGTTAGTAAGAAATCTATCAATTACTGGCAAGAGGAAGCGCGGCGATTCCTATGTAACCGTAAACCCGGAAATAATATTATTAGAAAACATCCTGAAAAGCCTGGAAATAAGCCAGGACCAGCTGATTATAATGGGAATCCTTATCGGAACAGATTATAACCCAGGCGGCGTTAGCGGCTTTGGCCCAAAAAGAGCGCTTGAGCTTGTGAAAGAGAAAAAAACCCTGAAAAGCGTCTTAAAAGAGGCTGTATGGGACTTTGATGCTGCTCCTGAAGACATCTTTGAGTTCTTTAAGCACCCGCAGATAACTGATTATAAAATAAATTTCACTGACCTGGACGAGGATAAGATAAAAGCCATCCTCTGCGACGAGCATGATTTCTCAGAAGAGCGGATTGATAATGCCATAAAAAGGCTTATAGAAAAAAAGAAGAGCGAACAAAAAAGCCTGAGTAGATGGTTCTAGTCGCCGCAGCATTTGCTTTTGCAAAATGCCTCATCATCATCTTCAATATTGAAAACATTTTTACATGCTGTGAGCAGATCATCATCCCCGCCAGTGCCGTCAGGATTATATCCATTTATTATAATTCCGCCAGTACTAAAATCAGCGATATTGTCACAGCCCCTCATCTTTGCTATGCCACAACCCCTGACCCATGCATCCTGGTGGCTCATGGCCCAGAAACCTGGATTAGTAGAAGATGTGAAGAAAAATGCAATTACAATAAGAACCAGTACAGCTATGACAACAACAACTATCACATCAATAGGCAGTGATATTCCCTTCAAATTCAAATCACCTTATTAGTAATCACTATTATATCCAGCTATAAATAAAGTTTTCTAAGGATCAGCAAATACCTAAAAAACATAAAAGCTGGGCAAATACTTCTAGTTCTCATAGCTGTTATGCAGATTCAGTTGTAGTTGTCGTAGCTTGCGGTGAACCGCAGCACGCGTTTCTGCAGTCATTTCCTTCAGTGTATCCATAAACAGCTCTGCAGGCATCTCGTATGCTATTGTCTACATGGTCGCCGTCAGGATCATAACCAGCTATAGGAAGAGGCTCTAGATCCTGTACTAGACCGAAATCAGCTTGCATACAGCCTCTTGCTGTAGCCTGTGCACATCCCTTGTTCCACGCGCTTTGGCTGTTCATGGTCCCAGTTCCTGGACCTACAACACCAACAAAGAAAGCTGCAATAACAACCAGAACCAGCACAGCGATAGCAACAATCACTATTGCATTAATCGGCAAATCAATACCCTTCATTTTCAAAACCTCTGGTTTTTGAATTGAGATGCGATAATACATTTAATGCATCTCATCAATAATCACTAGAATTATTTAGTCACGGCACTATATAAAGTTTTAAAAAAGAAAAGAAAAAAATTGAATTGGTCTGAATTATTTCTTCAGAACAAGCTCGATTGTGGATACGTTAATCTTCTCTTTGTTCTCTCCTTCTATCTCTTCTGTTCCTATGTTGATTTCACTTAACTTTGAACCCGGAACAAACTTGTTCTTTACAATCTCTGATACATCAACTGCCGTGGAAATTGCCCTTCCCCTGGCTTTTAGATGTACCTCTGTCTGGCCTTCACCGAACTGTGTCATAACAGCGAGCACATAGCTCATTGTTGGCTTCTTGCCGATGAAGACCACATTGTCCTTTATTCTTTCTCTAGGCTTTGTTTCTATAGCATTTACCATTGTTTACACCTCCATTGCTGAATTCTTGAATTACTGTACCACTTGTACTTTGCGTACTGTGGCCAATGTATGAATATAGAAATAATGCAAAAGTTTTTATGCTTTATTCTTGAATTCATTGCGAACTGAAATCAGAAAGAAAACAACAAAGAAACCCCCTGTCTTTAGGTAGGGGTTACAAAGAGATTTCATATATTAACATTAAAAGAATAATGCCTGATATCATAAAAGAAATTTTATGTGCAGTATAAATATTGTATCTCCTGATAGCCAGTTATCTCAGTACAAACCCATCTAGTGCCATCCCATCTGCCAGTTTTCGAGGACGTGGTGTCTGATTGTCTATGAGTCAAATACTTAGCAGCTTTGGTGAATTCTCTGTTCTCGCAGAGTTTATCAGCTGTTTGAGCGTCAGGATATGCGCCATACACACTCTAAATATGACCGTCATCTTCATTAAGACACGTCAGTAGTTCGCTATATACATCAAATTTATTAGTCTTTGAGCAGTCAGAATAGCAATTACCAGCATCGTTAACAGTATTACCATCATCACAAATCTCACCGGATTCTACTTTACCATTTCCACATCTAGGACCAGGAGGCATTGATTTATAGCATGAATAATAATCAGACCTTAATTGGTCTTCCCCGGTTAGTATTTTTTCATATCCTGATGGACAAGTACAAAGAGTGCATAAAGTATTTACATTGTAAGACCAACCGCACATAGATTCATTGCAGTAGGCTGGATAAAGTGGCGTACCAATGCACTGCGTTTCCCTATACATACTAGTAGAAGCAACGTGTTCCTGACAGTATCCTTTCAATTCCCCGTCAGTCAACAAGGTGTTTACAGTGCTTGTCGTTGTTGTGCTAGTAGTTGTTAATGTTGTAGTTGAGGTTATTGTATATATTTGTTTGATATTTCCTGTTGATACGTTAAAGGCATAAACTCCTCTGTCGACTGGGGGTAAACCAAGGACTCATTACGCTAGCTTCTTGGTATCGTAGTTGAGGTTGTTGTAGTTGTGCTCGCCGTACCAACATCAAAGTAAGCTGTAACAGAAATATAAGGGCACCCTGTAACGTTTACATAAGTTACATACTTGTCATCACCAATCGACTCGCTAGTCACAGTTCCTCTGAATACATAGATCCCGTTAGAATTGGTGACAAAAGTTCTAGTCCATTTATATACGCCATTGACAGTTTTGTTAATATAGAATACCTGGTTCGGCATAGGATTCCCATTGTTATTCCAGACACGGATTGTAAAAGTAAGTACATCGTTGACATTATAATGTTGTTTGTCTAAAGATGTTTCTATCCTAGAAGGGCAAACACTGGGCATTGTT
>CAIKBN010000102.1 GCA_903825675.1 uncultured archaeon | reverse complement strand
TATAATAAAAGAAAATTTATTAAAAAAAGCTGACATGTCTTAAGAATAAAAATTATCAGCGCCACAACCAGGGCAGCTACTGGAATTTTTCATCACTTTCGGCATCTTCGTGATTTCATTAAATCAACCACCTGACCAATACCTAATCCGATATATAAAATCTTATATATTTCCCACGTATAAGATATTTGCAGCTAAGAAATATTGGTTAAAATAAGGCAATATATTTAAGGGTGATTTTTATGAACGAAGACGCTTTTAATTCTCTCATAGAAATACTTAAGACCCTGGAAAAAGAGGATAAAAACAAAAGCAGCATTGCGCATGCCATCGTAAAGCTTATAGCTTATCAAAACAACGAAATGACAGAAGCGCAAAAATCATTAGTATCACGTTCCTTTTCCCATTACGAAAGAAGAAGACACAGCGAAGCCTTTACCAAAGACGTTTTGAGCAAACCAGAACAGGGTTCATTCTGATCGATGAATTCTTTTCAGGGCCATTAACCTACTTTACAGCTCTTATAACCTACCTTTCACATTTTTCCGAGAAATCGCACATACATTGAACGTATATTTCAACCAACCAAAATGTTTATATACGGAAAATAGAAAATAAGTTCGAGTTCTTGTGCAAGAAGAACCCAAAAGCATCCTGTTTCTCTTCCAGGTAAGCAGATTAATATACTTGCCCCTTTAAAAGCGATTCGATTAGGCAAAGTATATTTTAAAAAATATGATTGGAGGTAGTAGAAATGGTAGCAATTCCGGATAAACTTGTTGAAAGCATGGGCATCAGCACTAGTGATGGATTGGACTTCGAGGTACAACAGGCCAAGATCATGGTTTTCGGCTGTGGCGGAGCTGGTTGTAACACAATCAATAGGTTGAGCACCATGGGAATAGAGGGTGCCGTAACAATAGCTGCTAATACCGATGCCAAACACCTAGGCATAACCAAAGCTGACAAAAGAATATTGATCGGTAGAGAGCTCACAAGGGGTCTTGGAGCAGGCGGTTACCCAGATGTTGGAAAAAAGGCAGCTGAAGAGAGCAGAGAAGACATAAGAAAATCCTTGCAAGGATGCGACCTGCTATTTGTAACATGTGGTCTTGGAGGCGGTACAGGAACAGGAGCTGCGCCTGTAGTAGCAAAGCTTGCCAAAGAAGCAGGCTCTATTGTAATAGCAGCTGTTACCTTGCCGTTCAAGATCGAGGGTGCAAGAATCATAAAAGCAGAAGAAGGTCTTATGCGATTAAGGGACGCCTGTGACACTGTGATTGTGATAGAAAACCAGAAGCTTGTTGAACTAGCAGGAAATAAACCGCTAAAAGACGCCTTCGCTGTAGCAGACGGTTTGATAGCTACAATGATAAAAGGCATAACAGAAACCATATCCCAGCCATCTCTTGTCAACCTTGACTACGCAGATGTTAGAACCATAATGCGCTCTGGAGGCGTAGCAACTATAGGAGTAGGAGAAAGCGAATCAGACACAAGAGCAAGAGAAGCTGTTACCAAGGCTCTGAACCACCCGCTGCTAGAAGTAGATTACACAGGAGCAACTGGCGCATTAATCCAGGTAATAGGCGGTGAAGACATGCGCTTGGATGAGATAGACGAGATCGGCAACGCAGTTTCTATGCACATGGACCCTAAAGCAACAGTCATGTGGGGCGCTAGAATATTGCCAGAATATGCCGGCAAGCTTCAGGTAATAACCATAATAACTGGAGTAAAGTCACCATATATCTTAGGCAGGGCTGAAAATGCAAAAAGTAGGGGTTCTGATCTCGGAATCGAAAGCCTCATGTAACATAGTCGTTGAGAGGAACGGGATTAGAGGAGAAATGAATATCTCTACCAATGTACTCTCCCTTAAAGGAGAGGAAGAAGAGATATTCCTGATCCGGAACGTATCAGTGCGTTTTTACAAGAAACCTGAGCTCGAGTTATAGTCAAGGTGGTTCTGTGTCCGGCAGAATCATCTTTTCTTTTTTTCAAATTTATAAAAATTTGAAAAGAAATCGATATAGAAAGCAACGATTTCATTTTTTTGAATTCTAATTCTTTATAAAATCATGAGTACCTAATTAATTATGAAAAAAGTAAAACTCGGAAAATACCAGCATTATAAAGGAAAATTTTACAAAGTAATTGGTGTAGCAAGGCACAGCGAAACCATGGAAGAATTAGTAGTTTACAAAGCATTATACGCTTCCAAAGAATTTGGCAAAAATGCCCTATGGGTCAGACCCAAGAAGATGTTTCTTGAGTTCGTGGTCGTTGATGGCAAAAAGGTCCCACGTTTTAAGGTTATCGGCAAATAATTACTTCTTCTTAACATTCAGATAGAAAAAGGTTCTTGCTGCTTCCTGGAATACGTTCATATAAGCAAGGAAAGCGGATAATATCACACCGCATATTAAAATCAGAGGCATGCTGCTCTTAATCAAAGCCATTGCTGACAGGGTCTTTGCTGAAACTATAATTGGAAGCAATACTATTGTAATAGGAACAAGGGCAATTAAAAATATCAAAAAACCTATAATAGCAAGCAACAACCAGAATACAATTACATCAAGCTTGTTTTTCATGAAGAGCTTGTAGCTATCCTTAAGTGCATCCACAGCACCTTTATTAGAAATTATAACAGCCTGGACAATGAAGATGAAAAACCATGACACTATAAATGAAATTAACCATCCTATGAATGGAACGATATTAACAGCAAAGCTAATCAGCCCAGTAAGAACAGTTGCGCCGACTATGCTCCAGTACCTCTTCTTGACAGCTGCGAAAGAAGATGTTATGTGTTGTTCCTTTTTGCCATATGATAATCTGGCATTATCAGCTATTGCACCTGAAAAAAATAATTGGATCATGGCCAGTACAATAATTATTATTATGAATACAAATATCGTGGAAAGAAATGAAACAACAGAAGCCTGGCCAGCCAGGGGCAGAGAAGAAAAATCACCACCGAAATAAAGGGCAGCATTTATAAGAGAATTTAAAAATACTAGTATAGATACAACAATCATCAGGTCTATGACAAAGAACGGCAGCATTTTGTCAAAAGAAAAGGCATACCTTAATGCCTTGCCGAATATCTTGCCAAAATCCGTTGACACTTTCACACCTTAATAATAAATACGAAAACCAAGGCTTTTAAACTTAATTCCGTCAGGTATGACCAAAAACAAATATTTATTAACAAAGGAACAATTATTCATTGTATGTTAAAAGGTAATTCTTCGGTTGCTGGCTCATTCACAGGTGGACCATAGAAAAATCTTAGCTAAAAATGCCGAAAACAAGTTTAATTAAAATATTCTATAATGAAAAAGTTATCTAATTTCAGCTAGTTGCTCTAGATATTTTTTCAGACCTATAAAAAAGTCAGCTTCTGTTTTATTTTGTTTAATTTGAGCACCAGCTATAACCCCGTCCAATGCCTGATGCAAACCTTGATATGGCCACCTCTCCTTTAACTTTAATTTAGATTTATTATACGAAGCACTGCCCACGAGGTATTCCATGTATTTAGTTGCTGCTTCAAGATATCTTTTCTCCCTTAAGTTTCTGTCTGCATCATCAAGCCTTTGTTTTTGTACCTCAGAAAAATGTCTCATTTAATTACCTTAAGTTAATAGAAGAATAAAAAATATTTAAGGTAATTGTTATTCAGCTTAAATTTTTAATTGTTTAAAAAACCAGCCCTTTCAATATAGCTTTAAATTCATTTGATATATCATTTTCCCTTATGCCAGAACCTAAGATCATTGATAAAGAAAAAGGAATAGTTCAATACGGAGAAATAACATTAGTTGGCCATCCATCGAAAATAATTAGGGAGCTTAGAAGCCGTGGATGGAAGGGCACAGAATTATTAGGTTTCAGTCTATCCCAGGAAAATGGGCTTTATGATGGAGGACCAGCTACACAAAAAAAAGATGCTAGACACGAACTTATAGTAAGAGCCCGTATGTCCTGTTCAAAATACGACAGTGATGAGATTGATTGCAGGCAATGTACCCTAACCAAAGTTGGTGAAGTATCATCAGATTTAATCGGAACTACTGAATCGTATCGCTGTATATTCACGCATAGATCAGTTATATTAACTTACAAGAAAGCTTAATACATGATTAACTCTTTAGTCATTTCTACCAGATATCAGGAAGGTTAAATGAGCTGGTTCGAGAGGTTTAAAAAGATTACTGAGATGGTATAAAACAGTGGTTTAAAATGTCTATAGTTCAGGATTATTATCGAACCATAAGAAAAAACGAAGAAGTATTTAGGAATATTCTAAGGGATTTAAGAGATCATAGAGCAGAAAGACCAGGAGGCTCGTATGTTCCAGAAAATTTAGAAACCGAAGCAAGTCTCGATGAAATCTTCCAAAAGTATTTAGAAGATATTAGATTTGGAAAATTTATAATTACTTCATT
>CAIKBN010000101.1 GCA_903825675.1 uncultured archaeon | reverse complement strand
TTCACAACAAGATACTGCAGCTTATAGTAATGAGGAAAAAGAAAGATCACGATCTTCGTGTTCTCAAAGCCAACTTCGGCGAAGCAACTGAAGAAGACCACGATTTTCAGACTACCTTGGCAAGATTGCTCAGGGAAAAGGTTTAATGCTTGAAAAATAGAAACCTTGGAGTAAGATTTACACCATAAAGGTTTTCATGCTTATCGCCAATTACCTTGTAGATGTCTGCTATCCAATTTCCATGCACTGTAAAATCTTTAGGCTTTTCATATGGATTTATCTTAGCCTTTTCTAGTTTTTTAATCTTTCTGGAAAACTCCAGATATATGTCAGTAGGTGAGCCATTACCATGATATCCTCTAGCAGTTACATAATTAAGCGGTGCAAAAGGGAAGCAATCCATGACATAAAGCCTTGCTACATCCATATCATTCAAAATTTTTCTAAAACTTTCTGCATTGCCAGCTATATATGAATTGGCCATACCTACAACAAGTGGAAAATTCTTCAGGGACTCCTTGGCTACAGCTTCTCCAGGATAAGTAAGCGTATTGCTAATTATCTCTATAGGAAATCCTGCAAAATCAGTTTTTCTCAATCCTTCTGGAAATACCGACAAAAAATCCTTACCTATATGCTTGGGCTTATTTTCCATACAGTCACCTATCGTGAATTTAAAACAAAGGAAAAGTTTAAGTAGCTTTGTTTTAAATGCAATGAACGAATTTAAGCATAGCCAAACATCTTTTATGTCATGCTTTTTGAAATTGTTTTCAATGTAGCGCTTAATATCATCTCCTCGCTTGGCTATCTAGGCGTCTTTATCCTCATGACTCTGGAAAGCATGGTATTTCCTATCCCTTCAGAAGCAGTCATGCCTTTCGCTGGCTTTCTTGTAGCATCAGGTAGCATGGACTTTGTTGCAGTTATTATTGCAAGCACCTTAGGAAGCATTTTTGGTTCTTTAGTTTCATACTACATAGGCATGAAAGGCGAACTTTTCATAGAAAAGCACGGCCATCTTCTTTTGCTTAACAAGAAAGACATGAATTCAGCAAAGACCTTCTTCAAGCAACACGGCGAAAAGACAATATTTGTCTCGAGATTCATCCCAGTAATAAGGCACCTGATCTCCATACCAGCTGGCTTGGGAAGAATGGACATGAAGAAATTCATTTTATACACAACAGCAGGTGCAGCCATGTGGAACGCCTTTCTGACTTATCTTGGCTTTATTCTAAAAGAAAAATGGAACGAGATTGTGGCATATTCGCAATACCTGGATATAATTGCAATTTTAGGAATAATCGCGTTCTTTATATGGTTTTTAAGAAGGCATAGATAATTTTATCAAACTTTATCCAACAAAAATCTACCTCTTAGAAAGAAGCCTTGGCATGAAATGGCAAAAAGCATTCCTTGCATCAGCGCTAGGCGTGCTTATAGCTGGTTCATTAGTCTTTGCAACTGTCATGTTAGTTTTTTCTGCGATTGGATTATTTTATAAAGATTGGTTTTATAGTAATTTTGGTTCATAAAATGGTAACAGAAACATTGGCCTCACAGCAAGATATAAAAGCCCTCTATCGTGCAAGTAGTAATTTTGGTATGTTTCCGTGGAGAATACCACTTGTTGGTAAGATTGAGTATGTCGTTGAGTCTAGAAGTTCTGGCGAAGATGTAATTTATAGAAGCTTTTTACAAAGGGGTGATGAAAAAATTACATG
>CAIKBN010000100.1 GCA_903825675.1 uncultured archaeon | reverse complement strand
CAGAACCGAAAAGACGCACCATTGTGCGTCAGGCAGTTTTCGTCTATTTGTTTTTATGGTATCTTTATGCATCTCAATTCGAAACGGTATAAATACCGTAGTATCAACTAAGGTGTTTCGAAAATGAAATCCCTTTTATCTAAAAACCACCTAAAATAAGCCTTACCTTATAGTAAGCAGATTAAATCATATCCATTTAAAAATGTTAGAACGTTTTCCGATAATTCTAACTAAATCAAGATGGCGTGTCTATGCTAAATATTGCATTCAACCGTCTTTAGTTTTTCTTCCCCTGTATAACCCATGCTTTAGCAATCTTGGTCTGACCCATTGAGAAACAACTGATATGTCCTTTCCTAGATTATAGTGCTTGATTTCACGGTCTGGTAATTCATTATGATATCTGTCTAAATTACCTTTCCACCTATATTCTCGGGAGGAACCATCTGATAAATTAGCATATACTGAAATATCAAATTCTATTCTATTTCGGTGCCCTTTTATACTTTTTTCTGGTTCAATAATACCCCAACCGACAACTTTAATGTCATGGGTTAGAGGTGCTATATTTGGCTCGATAATTACTTCCATAAATTTAGTCACATCTTTCACTCAAACCGTACATTACGGTCTGTAATAATAAGTCTGGTTAGTATTATACCAGTTATCGTTAGTGCATTTAACGGTATATACTGGCCTATTTTAAATTATGCGCAACGAGAAAACTATGCTTTGAATATTTTTATTATACCTTCTTCAACTTCTTTGATCTTCGAGGCTTTAAGTTTTTCCATGCTTTTTTTCCTCTTTACTATTCCACTCCTTAGCTAAAGACCTTTCACTTGCTATGGCGGTAAATATATTTTTATTTAATTGTTTCATGGATCTCAGTTTTATATGGTCTTCAAATGCTATAAAAGCATTTCGGTTTGCTTTATTCAAGCAGATTCTTCACAATCTCTTCAGGATTGAATTCTTTAAGATCGCCATATTCCTGGCCTGTGCCTAGAAAGAGAATCGGCTTTTTTATGGTATAAGAAGCAGATAAAGCTGCGCCGCCTTTTTCATAGACATCTGCCTTGGTGAGGATCATGGCATCAACGCCGACTGCATCATTAAATAATCTGCTCTGCTCGTAGATGTCATTGCCTGTGATGCTGTCCAGAACAAGGACTTTCAGATCAGGCTTATTCACTCTTACGACCTTTTTTAATTCGTCCATTAGATTCACGTTCGAATGAGAGCGGCCGGCTGTGTCTGCAAGAACTAATTTGCTGTCAGTTGCTTTGGCATGCTTGACTGCATCGAATATCACTGCTGCTGAGTCTGACCCATAGCCCTGCTTTATAACCTCTGCGCCCAAACGGCGGCCATGCTCTTCCAGCTGCTCTATGGATGCTGCACGGAAGGTATCGCCTGCTGCAAGTATAGGCTTGAACTGCTTGAATTTATTTGCGAACTTGGCAATGGTTGTAGTTTTGCCAGTGCCATTAAAGCCGAAAAACACAATAACAAAAGGCTCTTCTTTATTGCTGATTATTTTTTCAAGATCAGGTTTTTCCTGGCTCATGACATCAAGCATTGCATAGCTTAGGCTTTCTTTGATAACCTTATCAACTTCGCCTCTTTTCACAGCTTTGTTCAGTAAACTGCTTTTAACGTCGCTGCATATCCTTTCAGCTGTTTCTAGTGCGGTGTCGTTCTCGAGCAATGCAAGCCTGAGTTCTTTTAGAATTTTTTCAATATCATCTTCTGACAAAGTTTTTTCCTTGACACGCTTAAAGATGCGGCTGAAAAAGCCTTTTTTCTCGGGTATTAGAGGAGCAGAAACGGAAATGTCTGAAACATCTTTTGGTGTTTCTGTTTGTTTCTTCTCTCCTTCTATCCTCATTTCCCTCTTACTTTCTAATTCTTCTTTTTCTTCTTCTATTTTTATTTCAGGTTTTAGCTCTTCTTTTTTCTCTTCGGTTATTTCTTTAGCTCTTAATTCTTCCAGAACTTCTTCTGGTTCTTTTTCTGCCTCTTCTTTTAATTCATCTGTAATTTCCAGTGCTTCAGGCCTTAGATCTTCTGGCAAAGCTTCTTTCATTTTTTTCAGTTCTTTTTCATCTACTTGCTGCAGCACATGTTTGGTTGCTGTTATCGGCTCTTCTTTTGGCAATTCTTCTTCTGGCTTTTCTTCTTTGATGGATTTGGATACCTTGCTTATGGCTTCTTTCAAGCGTTTTTTCAAAGAACCAAACATATAAACACCAGAATCTGATTTATTTCCTGCTTTCTTTTGCCTGCTCTGCTTCTGCCAGACGCTGGACTTCTGGCTCAAGCACAGAAAGCTGATTATTGTATTTGTTTATCTCTGTAATCAGTTCTTTGTCTATAGTGTCAATTTCATCCAGCCTGCTCTGTAATATAGCTATGGCATCTTCCCTTGTTTTCTTGAGTATGACTCCTGCACCCACGCCTATAAGGATTTTGCTTGTGTCTTTTACATCAGAATCAAGAAAGGCAGCGCTGCCTAGCGGAGACCATATTTCCTGGCCTTTTTTAACATGCTCCAGCTTTTTCACTGCATCTATGGTGGATACAAGCTCGGTTATTCTTTCGTTCAGCATTATTTTTTCTTCTAGCAGTGCGTTCATCTGCTGCTTCATCAGCTGAAGCTGTAGATATTTTCTTTGCAGTTCTTTTTCCATTTGAATCCCTTTTTTCTTTAGAAAGCTTCGCTTTCTGAGACCTCGGAGAACTTTGTTCTCCAAGGTGTAAAAAAGTGTTTTCATCCACAAAAAAACACTTTAGATATATTATCTTTTCTTGACACAAAATTATTTTACCTGCTAAATAGTGGATAATAACTTATAAAAACTTCAAGGCCTCGGTTATTTTTCCAAGCTCAGGACCGGATGATAAATCTGAGATAATCACGCCATGGCTGTTGGCTATGATACCAGATTTTATGAAGGGTGAGCCGAAGTTTACAGTGCCTATATCTATATCTACTTTTAAAAACTTCTCCAGAAAATTTTTTTCAGTTTCTTTTATATTTGGCTGCACAAGACATCCTTTGTTGGTTGCGAGGGCGAAGGCTCCGACAAGCTTTTGGTTAGCTATGGTTACTATCTCGCATGGCAAATTAAAAAACGCTGCTATTTCTTCCTTGCTCTTTTTCAGAAGCGGCGAGATCGCTATGCCGTTATCGTTCATTAATATAAGGTTGCCCAGGGCAGTATACATGCTTTTGACAATCATGACTTTGGTTGTCTTTCTTATCATTTCAAGCTCGTAATCCTCAATCACATGAGGAACAACTATACCGCTAGAGTTACCGGCGCAGAATATTCCTGAAAGCCTTGTGTCTAAGACAGTAGATTTTTGCATAGGGACTTTCAAAACATTAATGATTTTTTTATTGGGATTT
>CAIKBN010000099.1 GCA_903825675.1 uncultured archaeon | reverse complement strand
TACCGTTCAGGCGGCTTTATAATTGTTTTCCAGATGGCGATAATTATTACGATATTTGCTTATCTAGCTCTCGGGCCTTACAGTGGGTATTACAATTACGTGCTTGGCGAGGTAAAGCCGCCGTTTGTTATGGCATTCAGGACAGTTTATAATGCCTTTGAGAATATCTGGATGCTTGCCACTAACCCAACTAAGTGGTATGAGCAGCAGCAGCGCGTGAATATAGTGCCTGAGACGCCTATATCAGAGCCGCTGGCGCTGGAGGTAAAGTCCATAGCTCCAAGGGTTAAGAGTGTTCCAGTTTGCAAGGAATTTGTAGTAGATGTTATTGTCAGGAATGAGGGTGACATGGATGTCAATAATGTCAGTGCTACTGCTGAATGCAACAACTGGTGCAAGCTTCCAGACACTGATAAGGATAAGAATTATTTGAGTGCCGAAGATTCTACATTCAAGCCAAAGGAGGGCACTGCATTTACTGTTTCACATATAAAGGGCATGGCTCTGAAAGGCAGGGAAGCTGAATACCATAATGCCAAGGCTACTGTTAAAATATCTTACACATCTGGGACTAACTCGTCGCTTCATCTTACAGTAATTGATAAAAATGAGCTTGATGCGAGGATAAGCTCTGGTGAAGAGCCTTATAAACCAGTTGTAGCTGTTGGTAAGACAACGCCTGCAAGGCTTTCGATAAATGTTGGTCCGCAGCCGATTGAGGATACATATAATGAAACAAATCCTGCAACTCTTCTTGTTTCAGTTTCAAATGGCAGGAGCGATGGCAATATCATATTGAAGAAAGACAGTGTTATAAGAATTCGGCTTGACAAGAACTTGGCTGAAATATTACGAGATACAAGTGGTAGCTTAAAGTGTGGCGATGATGTTACATGTGGTTATTTGAAGTCAGCCCCAAATACCACTATAGAGTGCACAACCAATAATGAATATGAAATAAAGTCATATGATTTTGATTCTATATTTTATTTCATGTGCGACATGATAGTGAAGGATGTTGATGGTGTTAAAACCGGGCTTATAACTGCTGAGCTTCCTGAATATACTTTTGTTTTAAAGAGGAGCGTGGATGTGGCACTAACAGCGCCTCTTGGCATACTTGAAAACGAGAACCTGCCACTGGATTGTGTTCAGGGCGGCAGCTCAACAAGCGGCGCTGGTGGTAGCGGGGCAGCAGGAGGCAGTACAACAGGTGTTACAACGGGAGGCACAACAGGCGGTGGTGCAACTGGATCACTGTCAATAAGTAAGGTTGAGTCTGATGCAGGCGGTGACAAAGCAACTATTACATGGGACATTATTGATACAAGCACGTCAAAGATAGTCTACTGGCATTATGACAAAACTGTTAAAGATGGGGTTAGTACTGATTCAACAACCGATCATGAAATTACTATAAATGGTCTGAGCGGAACTTATAGATATTATGTGGAAAGCACAGATGCAAATGGCAATACAGTAAAAAGCGAAGAGCATGGATTTACAACAAAGAGCTGTAGAAGTATAGCAACATACTATATTGAATGCAGAGCAGCTTCTGACAGCTGTAAATCGGTCGGAGTAAATCCACCAACATGTTTCTCACGTGACGATAATCCGCCAGTCATATCTGAGTTTAGCTCAGCTTTAGATGGCAATAAAGCAACAATCGCATGGATTACTGATGAATGGAGCACGTCAAAGGTATTTTATAGGCCGCCTTGGTTGTATTCGACCGGATTAACACGTGTACCAGTTTTCCTTTCGGTAGGTAACACGACCTTTGCCAGAGACCATAGTGTTGAATTTACAGTAGATGATAATGAAGACTATCAGTACTATGTTGAAAGCATGGACAAGGATGGAAATACGGCAGATACAAAGGGTAATTTAAAATTCTTTACAACCAAGGATTGCACAGAATTGAGCGAGGATGACTGTGGTAATATGGATAACTGTGAATGGTATGCTAATGATCCTCAGAACCCGAACTGTGGAGATAAAACTTAGCCTAGAATTAATTCTTAATTTCTGTCGCTCCAACCTGCGCCAGCTATTCTAAGTTGATCAGCTCTATATGAGATAAAATCTGTATTTCTGAGTTTGCTGTAACCTTTAATATATGGCTCACCAGCCAGAAATTCTAATTTATTTCCAGTAATATCATATACAATTCTTTGCTGAAGTGCATCGTTTCCGATTTCTCCATTTTCCCTTACCAATATTTTTAATTCACCGTTGTAGATTTGTAATTCTCCGGTTTTATTGTCACGATATCCTATTTTGGCTCTTATTATCCCTGATGTCTGTTTATCTGTGACAGAATTAGAACCACCATCATACTCAGCTATAAGAACCTCCCATATATCGTATTGCTGAGGAATTTCAGATAACGTGCCTTTTATTGAATTCCAATCAACATTTTCAAACCCAGGTTTTCTATAAACATAGTCTATCTCAAACTGGTCAGGATGTACCAATACCCACTGTTCACGGTTTCGAATAACAGTATCTGTTGGGGTTTCTAATAGCTGTATGTAATGTCCTTCTATTTTTTCCCTTACTTCCTGAAGCTTTTTTTCAGGTAAATCAAAGTCTACATATAAATGGTATAAAACTCCGTCCTTTTCAAGATCTCCAAGATACTGTTTGGCTCCTGCAACCTGTTTATTAATAAGCTCTAATTCTGCTTTTTGTGCTTCTGTATCAATATCGTTTCTTGGAAAAGAAGCATTTCCGTTTGATATGTTATCAAATTTTAAATAAGATGCTAAGGTTCCGCCTGGTATGTTTTTATAAGCATTCATCTTCATGTCAGCATTGCTCTGTTCTCCAGTAATAAGATCTATACCATAATAAGGCTCAGTAGAGTTACCAGGCACGAAAAGAACCTGACCTTGTTCTGGTATATTTACAATTGGCTCAGCTCCCTTGCTACCACCGCAGCCAATAGCTGTGGAGGCTAGCATACCGAGTAAGCTTGCAGCTAAGCCAGTTTTCTTTGCAATGTTCATGAATTGCATTTTCTTTCACCTTTTCTGTTTTACTATCACCGAAAAGTATTTAAATGTTTGCTACTAGTTGATGGTGAAAAAATTATAGTTGATGATGCCTACAATATAAGTTTTTTATATCAGGGAGCAATAATAAGGTTATGAATATTGTTAAATCTGCTGTTGTTGCTGTTGCTATTATAGCCCTGATTGCTGTAAGCGGGTGCATCTTTAATCCTAATGATTTCACTACAGATGTTGTAAAGGTGAGCAGGAATGAAAACACAGGGGTCAAGGATGTGTTGGCCATAGAGAAGATTGAAACCATACCAAGGTCAAGCATATACCCTGATATGGATATTCTGCTGTTTTTTAATATAGTCAATCTTGACGACACCGAGACTGTGAATAATATGTTTGTAGAGCTTTTTGATCCGTTTATATTCAAGGACAAGCAATATAATACTTACTGCAGTGATTCTAAGAATATCTGTCGTTCTGATGAATGCTATCCTACGGCGCCATGTACTATTCTTCCTTTGGGTGTGCAGCCTATACGCTTTGAGCTGAAGTCTCCTAGCAACGATGAGATAGCTGGTATAAAGACTGCAGGAGAGTTGCAGTTCCGCGTATTTTATGATTTTAACAGCTCTTATAATTACCAGGTCCTGGTTGTTCATATGGATGAGATACTAAAGATGCAGGTAGCGAACAAGAAGATAGATAAGACTCTTGCTTCATCAAGGTCAGGAGGGCCTGTGCAGATATATGCTGAGATGCGGGGCAGGGATTTCATGGTAGAGGACTCTGATGCAGCTATTATTTTTACTATAAAGGATACCGGATCCACAGGCAGTTTAAAAAACTCTGCGATAGCTAATGGAAGTTTTGTTGTAATATTTCCCATTAATGTTGTTGTAAACGCAAGCAATTTAGGAGACAATTTAAAAAGCACCATTAACTGTTTTGCGAAAGGCAATGAGATATGGTGCAACAATACCAAGGAAATCAAGCTTTATGACGGGGAAAGCAGCCCTTTGATATTCAACATAAAGAGTGTAAAAGGCTCAGGAGGCTCTATGGCTACTTATCTTATAAAGGCAAGGGTTGCTTACACATATGAGATAAGAGACAAGGCTGAGATCACTGTTGTGGCTCAATAGGTGCTTGAATGAGGGTATTTTTTCTTCTTGCTGTGGTTATGGTTTTGTTCATAAGCGGATGTATAGAATTGCCCAACAGCTCAGAATCTTTCATAAAAGGCGGATTGAAAATCAGCACTTTGGCTGATCCATCTACTGTTTTTTCAGGCTCAGACACCATGCTTTATGTTGATGTGGAAAATACAGAAACCAAGACCCTGAAGGATGTAAGCATAGGAGTCTATTATCTGGATTTGTTTAGCATGGGATATACAGGCACAGGCACTGGGATTCTTACTCATGACGCTTGTTTAGCAAGTGGTGGTACTTGTTCCAGCAGCCCGTGCGCTCCTGGCATGGATGTTGGCATGTGCAATTTCTCATTAGTTACGCATAGGTATAATGAATCATATCCAGAGCCATACTGCTGCGGTTACTATTGTTTCAAGCGAAAGGATGAATTAAAGCCAGGGGATATGATGACGCATGCGTGCAAGCTCAAGGCGCCAAGCAAAGAAGATATGGCAGAAGATAGCTTAACTGGCGGTGCTGGTGTTAAGATCACCTATGATACTGAGCTAAGCGCTGTTCAGTTAGTGGAACTGATAACTGAGAATGGATACCTTATCAGGAAGAATACCGGCGACTGGAAAACCATGCCAAAGAGCTATACCTACAGAGACAAAGGCATAGAGATGCATGTTGAGTTCAGCGATGAATTGCCTATAGTTGTAAGGAAAGACAAAAAGGCTTATGTTTACTTTACCATCAAGAACATAGGCGGCGGCTTTATCAGCGACATAGAAGGTAGTTATATAAAGGACAAAGAAAACGGCATACCATACAGTATGGATGGTGTATCTCTGGCTAACGGTATTGGTGACTTTTCAATAGAACAGACCAAGATCGATAACAAATTTATCGTGACATGCAGTAATATTAATAAGCTAACCCAAAATAATGATGAATTTCCGAGGATTGCATGCGAGCTGAACTTGCCGCAGAATATGGACTACCTGAGCAATTATCCTGTGACTATCAGGGTGCATTACAACTATGAGATAAGGAAGGATGTGCCTATAAAAATAGTAAGATAGCTCATAAGCGAATTCAAGTATTTAAACCAGGAATCATATATAATAAACTAAGGTGTTAGCATTGAAGAGATTTTTGTTGGCATTTCTTTTGATAGCAGTAGTTACACTTTCCGGCTGCATTGATTTGGGAGGAAGGAAGGTTAACATAGATGCAAACAACGGCTTATTGATATCAACTTTCTCTGTTGACCCTGTCAAGGTAGACGAAGGCAAACAGGTATTGGTTCTCATGGATGTTGAGAACGTCGGCGGCGTGACAGCAAGGGATATTAGAGTAAACTTTTATGGAGCAGAGGGATGGGGAGGAGATAAAAATAAGACTTTGGGAAAAGATTTAAATCCTCCAGATCCGATAACAGGAACTCCTGGTGATTTCAAGACAGTTACAGCTACGCTTACAGCTCCTCAATTGCCTGAAGGAGTTCAATTAGAATTTCCTATAACAGCCAGGGTTGTATTCAGCTACAAGACAACAGGAGGCATAAATATTCCAGCTTACAGCGAGGACCTTTATAAAATAAATACTGAACAGGAAAGGACAATGGACACTGAGGCCAAGGTATCTAATACAAATGCACCAATAAAGATTGACCTTTCAAGAGGACCTACACCGCTTGTTGTGGGCAATGAATCAGAGGAAACCACCTATGTAATTGAGTTCAAGAATGTTGGAAGCGGCTGGCCTTTCAAAGAGGGAGATATAGGAAAATTGCAAGGAGATATCACAGTTTATGGTGCAGAACTTATAGAATGCCTTGATGTTCCATCTGTGGATAAAAAAAGCGTGACCTTGAATCTTGATGTTTTCAAGATGAGATCTACTGGCAGTGTTCCTGTAAGCTGTAGTGTTAATATACCCGGCGGATGGTCACCTACGCAGTCAGGTTCAGTAGTGTTCACAGTTGATATCGACTATGACTATTATGTTGAAAAAGCTGCTAATGTGATGGTCTGGGGCGGAAAGAGTTAGGTGCTTTTTCTGTTTTTATTTTTGACTTAATTGCGAGTTGAAGTCAGAAAGACAGCTGCAAAGAAAACATGAGATGTCATTTTTGAATTAATTATTTCAAAAAGCCTTTTAGGCTCTCTTCTTTCTTGCTTTCTAGAACAGGTTTGCCATATACGCCATCATAGCCAGGTATGATCTTTATTTTTCCCTGGCGGTTTTTAATTATCAGCTCAGCCAGCTTTTCATTCACTGTTTTTTTGAGCTCTTCTTTTTCTATGTTTAGCAGGACATTGAATTCATTGCCAAATTTTGCTATAAGCGGGTTGTAGATTTCCCAGACGCGCTTGGTGAATACATCTGTTCCTGTTATACATGCAATTATCTCAGACAATGGGATTAATGACTTGTACGGAACAGCATCAGCAGGCTTGTAGCCTTCCTGCCTGTCTGCAAGCTCTTCTACACGATGAAGAACACCGATGGTTAATCCCTTATTGCATCTTGGGCAGGTATTGTTGTGTTTTGCTGATTCATCTGGCGACATGCTTATATTACATATCCTATGGCCGTCGAAGTGATACTTGCCATAGGATGGACTAACTTCGACTGTGAATAAAAAGTTTTTCCTGGTTCTTATTGCGTTTATTATATTATTATAAGTTATTTCTTTCAGGTCAAAGACATTGATCTCTCTGCCTAGGCGCCAGGGATAGGGCGAGTGCGAGTCGCTATTGCTTACTAGGGTATATTTATCTAAACTACTCAAGCGCCAGTTCATTGGCGGGTCGCTTGAAAGCCCGGTTTCGATGGCATGTATATGCTTTGACTGATCTTGAAAGCATTCTTCAATAGAATTAAAGCCGCCCATTGAGCCAAGTATGCCAAACCACGGTGTCCATGCATGTGCAGGTATTATTTCTATGTCTTTTGATATGCTCATCATTGCCTCGGCAAACTCAACGGAACTAAAGCCAAAGATAGGGCGGCCATCGTAATCGCGCCTTCCTTTTTTTGAGAGCCATTCATTTATTTGATCAACTACTGCAAAGTTTTCTGCTAAGAGGCAGTGATGGACTCGTCTTCCTTTGCCACCTTGGCTGTAGATAAGAGAGATCTCGCCTGAGAGGATGAATTTAATATTGTCATAGTCATAAACACCGTTTTCTGATGGCACTAGCTTTTTCTTCAGTTCTTCCAGCCATTTGGGATGGGTGAAATCACCTGTGCCCAGGATATCTATTCCCTTTAGCTTGGCATTGCTTGCCAGGTCTTCTATGTTCATTTTAGGAGAGGTTGCTCTGCTGTAATGCGAGTGTATATGAAGGTCTGTGAACTGCATGGATAAAGATAAAATCGGAAACTTAAATAGGTTAAAGAGAAAAATAAGGGAAGAGACAACTATGTGTGTAATAAATGTCAAGATAGGAAAAAAGCAATTACGGATAAAGGACTGCAAGGGAATTGCCTCGGTTCGCGGGCTTATGTTTGATGACATGAAAAAATATGATGGCGCTCTTATATACGCGAACAGCATATGGATGCCGTTTGTTCGGCATGAGTTAGATTTGCTTTTTCTTAGTGCGGATTTTATGATAGTTGACATAAAAAGGGCTGTTCCTGTGACACTGAATTTAAAGACGTGGAGAATCTACAAATGCAATGCTGCAAGTTATTGCTTAGAGCTAAAGGCAGGGCTTGTTAGGCGAAGAAAGGGATGATAATAATTAAAGGATGAAATTTTTTTCAGTTTTTTGTTCAAGCTTTTTTATAAAAAGCTTGAAATGGGCCCGGCCGGAATTTCGTTGCCAATCTTTCAAGTTTCTTTTACGGATGCGCTTTTCTTTTTGAAAGAAAAGGGCATTTCGAAC
>CAIKBN010000098.1 GCA_903825675.1 uncultured archaeon | reverse complement strand
ATAGAGCACTTGCCTTCTAAGCAAGGGGTCGCGGGTTCGAATCCCGTCGCGCCCATTTCAAGCTTTTAGCAAAAGCTTGATCAAAAACGGAAAAATTATAAAAAATAGGCTATTTTTTGTTATTCTGCTGTAAAACAAAATATTAATATTTAGAAATACAGAGTATTCTTAATGACGCGAATTATTACTTGCCTTTCTGGAAAAGGCGGGGTTGGAAAAACTACTCTGGTTGCTAATCTTGGTGTTGCCTTAGCTGGCATGGGAATGGATGTTGTTGTTCTTGATGCAAACCTCACAACGCCAAACCTCGGCTTGCATTTAGGTATTCCGCTTTCTCCGACAACATTGCATGATGTGCTTAAGGGCAATGCAAAATTAATAGAAGCTACATATCTCCATGACAGTGGTTTGAAAATAATACCTGCTGGCATCTCACTAAAGGATATGAAAGGCATTGATTCTAGGGAACTGCCAAATATATTATTAGAGCTGCTTGGAAGCACAGACATAGTACTGATAGATGCAGCAGCTGGTCTTGGTCGAGAAGCCTTAGCTGCTATAGAGGCTGCAGACGAACTGCTTCTAATAACTAATCCAGAATTGCCAGCTGTGACTGATGCGCTAAAGGCAGCAAAGCTTGCTGAGCAGGTTGGCACTAAGGTATCAGGGCTTGTTGTTAACAGGATTACGAAAAAGCCGCATGAGATGACTAGAAGCCAGATCGCAGGCATGCTGGAAGGCATTGACGTACTGGCTGAGATACCAGAGGATATTGCTGTCCAGGAAAGCATAGCGAAAAGAACACCTGTTGTATCGCATAAACCAAGGGCTGCATCAAGCCAGACTATAAGGCAATTAGCAGCTAGTCTTATAGGCGAGGAGATAAAGATAGAGAAACCATGGCATCATAGATTGTTCGGCTTTCTTAGGTAAGATTTATGGAATGTCCGTATAGGAAGATGTGCGACAGATATCCGGATTGCCCTATTGACAACAGAAAATGCATATTATTTGATAACTTTATGCGCCGCTTTGGCGAACGGGAGATAAAGCCGGTGGAATGGCGACCAGAAGAGCGGAAGTAATTCTTTTGTAATGGCTTTAAATTTTGTCGCTGTTTTTAATATTTTCTCTTTATAGTTAAGACATATGTCAAAATATTTTGATGAGAATCTTCCACGAACACATGAACAATTCGGCAAACAGGCTGGTTATGAGAAAATAGAAAAACCAGATGATATGCACAATAATATTCTTGAAGTACTTAAAAGAAGAGTTTCTTTTGAATGGGAATTTGACCATGTTCGAATTGGAGTAAATACTGAAAAGAAGAGGTATGGAAGTTCTGAAATAGATTTGGTCTATATATTCGAAAGGGCAAAGCCAGCAAAGAAATTAAGCCGAAGAGAACAGGATAAACAATACAATAAAGCAATGATGGCTATAAACCCGTTCTCACCTGAAGCAGTAAAAGCAGAAAAGGAATACAAAGCCTTTAAAAAAGAGATAGAAAGAGGTATACCTCCAAAATATTTCTGTTTGCTTGCACACCATCTTTATAACCATAATTATCCACCTTATCCACTAGATGACCGTATTCTTTATTATTATATAACACTTGGGGATAGAAAAGAGGCAATAGACTCATTAAAATTCAAGGGAAATGAGATTGATAAACAGATTGAAGCATTAACAAAGCCGCTTTCTAGATCAGCTTAGTGCATTAATTCTTCTAAGTCCAACTCAAAGGCAATAACAGGCTTTTCCAGTTTCCAGTTATTTAGCACAAGCGGGTGGATCTCGCCTATTATTCCGATTTCTTTATTATTGGCAAAGACAGCAGCAGACCTGCCTTCGATAAAGCTGTTATGAACTGCTGCTCTCAACTCATATTTAATTCCAAGATTGCTAAGGAAGGCGTCAAGAACTGATGCAATTTCCTCGTAGCTGACTTCGCTGTTGGTTATGACTGCAGACAGCTTTTTGGCATTTCTAGTTTTAGTTTCCTTGCTGCTGTCAAGTAGTACGCAGTCACCGACCTCGAATATCTTTTGCGGGTAATCAATATGCATGTTATTAGTAAGGAATTCCAATAAGCTTGGCAAGAGCCAGCTCCTTAATACGCTCCAGTTGCTGCTGACGGGATTTGATATTTCGCATATATTCTCTTCAGCAATATTCATTTTTTCAAACAGGTTTTCCTTGCTTGTAAGGCTAAAGGTCATGATTTCCTGGAGGCCAAGGCCTATCATTAATTCTCTGACAACATCACAGAATTCTTCAGTCTTGTCAGATGAGCCGATGGTTGATAGCTTTGGGAAGTCTGGATTTATTTTATCATAACCATAGGATATTGCTATGTCCTCTACTATATCGCGCATGTGCATTATATCATCACGATAAGCAGGGTAATCCACAATTATTTTCTTACCAGGCTTTGCATCGCAGCCGGATTTTTCTAATAATTTGATTATTTCCTTATCAGAGAGATTAAGGCCAAGAAGGCGCCTTGTATAATCTGCATCGAGAGCGAAGCTCTGGGGTTTTAGGTCAGGCCTTATTATTTTTTCATCCGGGTACTTTATTTCTACGCTGTATATTTGGCCGCCGCGCTCAGCTAATGCAGTAACCAATACGTTTAAGGCAATGGATATTCTTCTAAGCTCATTGCCTGTTATCTCAATAAATACGTTCTTTGTCTTTTCTGTTATTTTGCCTGTATAAGAAGAATTAATTATCGGCGGGATTGACAATACATTGCCTTTGCTGTCTATCATCAGTGGATATTCTGGATATTGGTTTACCAGATGGCCGTAATCACGGCCGCACGGATGCTTTGCTAAGATTTCTTTAGGTGTTAGTTCTTCATTGAACTCAAGCGGCACGAACTTAATGCCATCAGGCTTAACAGTAGTGTATTTTATCGGGAATTTTATCCTGTCAAAATCATAAACGCCGATGGCAGCGAATTTCCTGTTACCACCATAGGTCTGATGAATTTTTTCCTGCAGTTGTATTATCTGCTTTATGAAGTAATCATCGAAACGCAAATTCTTTACAACAGCGCCGACTGTTTTTGCCCTGACCTTCTCGACTTTCTTGTCCACAACCATTCGAAAGTTGGATTTGTTTATCTTATAATTAGCTAAGCCTCCTTTGCCAAGATGGGCTCTGAGTTCTCGTGTTATGCCTTCCAAAGACCATAAATCAGGTCGGTTGGTGTCTTTGATATCTACCTTTATGGTATCGCCTTCTACGGACTCGACTTCGCCTTTGGCAAAAAGTATTACTTCTTCTAGCTCTTTTGCTGTTATCTTCTTTTTCAGCATCCTCTGCATATCCTTAAGGGAAAATTCTACAACTGGCATTATTATATCACCATTTTTGCCTCGCGGAGCCATTTTAAGTCATTTGAAAACAGATAGCGTATGTCAGTTACGCCAAGCTTGAACATGGCTAGGCGGTCTATGCCAATGCCCCATGCAATAACAGGGGCATCTATGCCTAAGGGTTTGGTTAATTCTTCGCGGAAGATGCCTGAGCCACCGAATTCCATCCATCCAAGTTCAGGATGTTTTGCTGATAATTGCACGGATGGCTCGGTGAATGGATAATAATCAGGCAGGAATTTCACTTTTTCAGCTCCTGCTATTTCTTTTGCAAACATCTCTAATATTCCTAAGAGGCTTTTGAGCGTGAGCGATTCATCGATGACAATGCCTTCTGCCTGATTGAATTCTATAAGATGAGTAGCATCCAAAACATCAGGCCTGTAGCAACGTGCAATGGCAAAGTATTTTCCAGGTATATCAGGCTTGCTTGCTAAGGTTCTTGCTGATAGGCAAGTGCCGTGTGCACGCGGCAATAATTGAAGTGCTTTTTTCGGATCCCATTTATATCCCCAACCGCAGCTGCCTGCTATGCCTTTTTCATGAGCTTCGCCCACACGAGCAGCGATCTTCTTATCAAGGAATTCTCCATGGCTTGGTTTTTTTAATTGATACGTAGCTGTCCAGCTTCTTGCCGGATGGTTCTGCGGCTGATAAAGCGCATCAAAGTTCCAGAATTCAGTCTCTATTAATGGTCCAACCATTTCTTTGAAACCGAGTTCAATAAGCTTTTGCTTCATCTTGCTTACAAAATGCTGGTAAGGCTGGCGCTTGCCTGGATAGATTTTCCTGCCAACTGCACGGACATTATACGGCTTTAGCTTTACGTTTTTCCATAAGCCGGTTTTTATTAATTCGCTACTAAGACCAGTGATCTCTTTGCCGAGATGCTTTTCAGCTTTTTTAAGCATGTCTTCTCTTTCTTTTTCTATTAGTTTCCTAGTAAGTAATGTGGAAAGCATTTTTTCTTCTATTTTTTTGCCTTCAGCAACAGCCTTTAATGCAAGCTCTTCTGGATAGCTTTCCGGTGTTTTTAGTAGCTCTATCTCGCCCTGTACAACCATTATCCAGTTGTTCTTCTTGGCCCATTGCAGGGCTAAGGCAAAATTAGCGATTTCTTTTCTGGCTTCATCTACAGTTATTTTTTTTCTTTGCTTCAGCAGTTCAACAAGCCTTTTTTCAGGCAGACCTTTGTCTAGGTATTCTTTGCCTTCTTCTGTTAAAACAAAGCTGGACATATTAATCTAAATTATTTTACTATCTTTTAAAAGTGTTTAGACTTTAATTCCCTCTTCCTTTACGACGTTCAATATCAATCTGGTATGCGTTCTTTCCACGTATTCATCTGAGCGCACTTCTTTCAGGAATTTATTGAGCTCTTCTCTTGTCTGGAACCGCACGATAATCGCTATGTCAAAATCACCTGTAATATCATACACAGCAAAGACCTTCGGGTTTTTGGCTATCTTGTTCATTACAAGATCTTCTTTGCCATGCTTTACAATAATATCGACTAAAGCCTCAATATCATAGCCTAATTTTCCGTAATCTAATATAGCAGAATGTTTCTTTATTATGCCTTTTGATTCCAGTTTCCGGATTCTGTTGATAACAGTAGCTGTTGAAAGATCAAGTTTCTCTGCTATCTCTCTGCCTGAAAGGCGCGAGTTGTTGAGAAGGGTGTTAATAATCCTGCTATCTGTTTTATCTATCATATGTTTAAGTCACCTGTTATAATATTAATTATAATAAACATTTATAAACTTATTTCTTTTTATTTTTAACATTTGTTTATTCATTTGAATTTTAAGTAAATAAATGTTTAATTATTATAAAGGTGTTAAAGATGGGTTATGCTATATCGACAGAAGAAAGACCTGTGTATGCGTCTCAAGAACGACAAGAATATCTGAGACTGGATGATGGAGGTCCTGTTAAGATACCACTACCGAAACCAGAACGGTTTGTAAGAATATTTACAAAACATGAGCTTTTGGAAAGAGCAGCTGGAAGGGGATGATGATGGCTTCAGGGAATTATCATTTGAGGGATATAGCCTTAGAACATGGTTGGCTAACGCGTGATTATTACCAAGCAGAAGGTGGCAATTGTTGTTGTCCGGAATGTTGCGGTCACAGTTTACCGTTAAATCATAATGGAGGTAGCAGACGTCTAACCTATTCTGGTGAGAACATACCTATCTCTATTTTCGTTGAAGAACAAAACAGAGTAGATTTCGCAAGGCCTGAATACAGGTTTGCATAATTTTATTTTTGGAGGATGATAGAAAATGAAAAAAGCATGCGATCAGAAATTAACAGCAAGTGACATCTTTTCGCAAAATGAAGAGAGAGAAATGCATCTGCTAATGATGTCCATTATCAACAATTGTCCTAATAATCGGTAGTGCCTGATTGAGTTTTGGTATATTCTGTATATCAGGCAATATATTTTGATCGTTTTTCGGCAGCTTTAAATTGCTGTTCTGTAATGATGAAGATTTGGTGGGATGATATGACAAAGGATGTAAGCAGTTTAGCTTATACGATTGTAGCATATTTCCATTATTTTAGTGTATTTATGCAACATATGAAGCCTAAAATATAAAATTAATATTGTTGTGTTTCATATTTTTATAAAAATGTTATATATGTTGCTGAATAATTTTATTATATGAATAAACTGGGATGAGATATGGAAAAAAAAGTAAACCTCTACAGAGGCGATAAGCCAAGGATATACATAATTGATGTTACGAATCGGGATGGTGTGCAGTCATACAAGATGCACCTAGCTAATATAGAAAAAGCTGTAATCAATCATCTTCTCGATGAGATGGGAATTTATCAAAGTGAGTTTGGATTTCCTGCTCATCAAGAATATGAATATAAATCCCCTATGAATACTCATTTTGAAAGACAGAACATCTCAGGTAATTTAGATCTACAAAAAGTTGGCTATTTACCATCAATAATACTTGAAGGCTGGGTAAGAGCTATTGCTGATGATGTAGAAAAATCTCATAAAAGATATAAGGATCTGAAGCATCTTAATCTATCGGTCTCAACATCAGATATAATGATCAGAGAGAAATTAAGGAAGAGTGAAAAAGAAATAATAGATGGCATGACTTATGCTGTTAAAAGAGCAAATGAATTGGGTTTTGAAAAAATTGGTGTCAATGCTGAGGATGCTTCTAGGACAAGGCACTTCGGAGATCAGAGTTATTTAGAAGAATTTGCATTAGCAGCAAAAGAAGCAGGAGCAGATAGATTTAGATACTGTGATACCTTAGGATATGACACAACCTTCTCAATTCGTGAAAGAGTTAGGAGGCTTGCCGAAAAGGTAAAGATGCCAATAGAACTTCATTGTCATAATGATCTTGGGTCTGCAGTTGCAAATTCTGTTGAAGGTGCATTGGGTGCTTTGGATGCAGATGTTGACGCTTATATAAATACCACTATCAATACCTACGGAGAAAGGGCTGGAAATGCCGACCTAGTTACTGTTTTATTGGCCTTGAAATTTTCAAGCGGTTTATCGGAAATGGATATATTAGACCCAAGAATTAATCTTAAGATGGCTTGGAGAATCTGCACCTATACTTCTGACGTAACAGGACGTCCAATACCGCCTAACCAGCCAGGTGTTGGTGATAATGCTTTTTCTCATGAATCTGGTATTCATGCAGATGGCCAACTAAAAAATCCAAAAAACTATGAATTATATGGCCCTGAAGATCTAGGCATACCGCCAAAAGAAGAGAGAGAATTAGGAAGAAGAATAAGTATAGGGGAATTTAGCGGTAGGCATGGTATAGAGCATATATTAAATAGCAACAATCTAACTGTTAGAAATATCGATGAAGCAGTAGATCTACTTACTAGATCAGTTTATTCCAAGCAAGATGAAGTATATGACTTGGATGAATTAAAACTAATTGCTGAATATCCTGATCAGGTAAGACTGATGCTCTAAAACCGATTCAGATAAATTTATTAGATTAACAAACAGTTTATTTTCATGAATATCGATAAAATAGAGGACATTGCAAAGCGGCGCGGGTTCTTCTGGCGAAGCTCTGAACTTTATGGCGGTATTTCCGGTTTATATGATTATGCGCATCTTGGCAAGCTGATCAAAAGGAAGCTGGAGAATCTATGGAGGGCATATTTTCTCGGCTTGGATGAAAATTTTTATGAGATAGAAACGCCTTACATAGTTCATGCGAATGCGCTAAAGGCATCTGGCCATGTGGATTCATTTGTCGATCCTATAGCTAAATGCAAGAAATGTGGTGCGACTGAGCGCGCGGATCATATAATTGAAGACCAGCTAAAGGAAAGCTTCGAGGGCTCGACAGCTGAAGAATTAACCGAGATCATAAAAAAGCATAATATAAGATGCCCGAAATGCAAAGGCATCTTAGAAAGCGTAGGCACGCTTAACATGATGTTTCCTATTGAGATCGGTGCTAATGCTGAGACCAAGGCATATCTACTGCCGGAAACAGCGCAGGGCGCTTATCTGAATTTTCCGCGCGAGTTTGAGTGCCTGAGAAAGAAAATGCCTATAGGGCTTGCTATTATTGGCAGGGCTTACAGGAACGAGATATCGCCTAGAAACGCATTAATCAGGATGAGAGAATTCACCCAAGCTGAGCTACAGATCTTTTTTGATCCCGACAAGATTAATGAGCATCCCTGCTTTGCTGATGTAGAGGACTATAAGCTAAGGATATTCCCGGTAGCTAACAGAGAGAAAAAACATATTGATGAAATAACATGCAAAGAGCTTGTGAAAAGGCTGCCTAAGTTCTATGTTTATCATATGGCAATGATACAGAAATTCTATCTTGATATACTGAAGATACCTAGGGATAAATTCAGATTCAAGGAGCTTAGCGATGAGGAAAAGGCTTTCTATAACAAATATCACTGGGACATCGAACTTGAAATAGACATAGGCTTCAAGGAGGTTGCAGGAGTTCATTATAGAACTGATCACGACTTAAAGGGTCATGAAAAAGTTTCGAAGCAGGATATGTCTGTTTTTGTTGATGACAAAAAATTCGTTCCGCATGTGCTTGAGCTCAGTTTTGGTATAGACAGGAATATCTATGCCATGCTTGTTTTATTCTATGAAGAGGAGAAAGAACGGGCAGTATTCAGGTTCCCAGGAAGCGTATCGCCGTATGATGCAGCTGTATTTCCGCTGGTAAGCAAGGATGAACTGCCTGAGAAAGCGTGCGAGATAAAAAAGATGCTGCGCTCATTAGGGTTTACAGTATTCTATGATGAATCCGGATCTATTGGCCGTCGCTATAGAAGAATGGATGAGATAGGTGTTCCTGCTTCAATAACAGTTGATCACCAGACGCTGAAGGACAGTACTGTCACGCTACGCGACCGGGATTCAATGAAACAGGTTAGGATAAATATAAAGGATCTGTGCATGAATCTTAGGAAATTTTTGGATGGGGAAGAGCTTAGTAAATTAGGGAAAGCTGTTTAAGCATTATCTATAAATTTCTGCTTTCTTTTACCATATTTCTTCAGAACTTCGCGCTCGAGTTTGTTCATGGCGTCCTGGGTTACTGTTTCAAGTTCCCAGCCCCAGGCTTTTGAGACGAACATGCCTATAGGCGTAAGGAATCTTGTTCTCACAGAATATTTGGTTTTGCCAAGCTTTTCATGGCGTTCTATATAAAGATAAAGGGCTTGAATATTTTCTATTTCCTTTCCAATCTTTTGGACAAACTTGGTTGTAGAATCATCGATCTTGCTTGCTATGATAGGGTCTTCTTTGCCAAGATTGATTATTTGTACATAAACCCCCTTTTCTGGTTTTGCTATAACTTCAATTATATCTTTGGGAGTTACTATGCAGAATTCATTATCGTCCTTTATTATAACTTCCTCTTTTTTCATTAATAGGTTTGCAACTTCTTTTACTGATGAATCCCTGCTTATAACAGTTGGTTTTTTCATGATGGTT
>CAIKBN010000097.1 GCA_903825675.1 uncultured archaeon | reverse complement strand
TCTCTATCTGCATTATCAATAATCTGCCTGTCTTTTTGCATAAAGCAAGCGCTGCCCAACCAGAGCCTTCAACGCTTGTAGCAGCTTGTGCAAATTCCTTCTTGAATCGCTCAAAGCTTATGAACTCATTTTTTATAGCATCAGCAAGAGCACCACCTAGCGCACCGCCCTTGCCAGCAGGCGCGAGGTTGCCCCAGAACAAAGAATGTAGTATATGTCCGCCAATATTGAATGATAATTCCTTTGCTGCGGATTTCACATCTATATCATCATTATCTTTTCGCGCCTTGTCCAGCTTTTCAAGTAGTGCGTTTGCGTTGTTTATATAAGCCTGATGATGCTTCTGGTGATGCAGCATTAACTGCTGCTCAGAAATAAACGGTTCTAATTCCTTATAGCCGAAGACCAGCTTCGGTAAGATATAGAATTTAGTTTCTTCCATTTTAAACACCGAAGGTATTTGAAAGAGATGCGATAATTATGTAATGCATCTCATATCTAAGATAACTGGAATACTTTATTTAAAACTTTGTAATTATTATAATCAGAACTATGAATGAAAAAACGTGCGTTATAGTGAAGCCTGACGGAGTTAAGCGCAATTTGACAGACAAGATTATCAGCAGGTACGAAAAAGAAGACCTGAAAGTCATTGCAAAAAAGAAGCTAACTGCTAATGATGTGCTTCTCACCAAGCATTACTCAGCTCATGTAGGCAAATCTTTTTTCGAGCCGCTCAAGCAGTTCATGATGAGCGGACCTGTGGTTGCAATGATTATTGAAGGTGAATCAGCAGTTTCACATGTGCGAAAAATAACAGGCGCGACAGATCCCTCAAAAGCAGAAAAAGGAACAATACGCGGCGACCTTGGCATAGATTCGCAGGAAAAAGCTGACAAAGACAAGCGTGCTATTCAGAACTTAGTCCATGCCTCAGGCACGCCTGAAGAGGCAAAGAAAGAAATCGGTCTTTGGTTTCCTGAAGGTGTTTAGCTATTTATTCTTTCTTATCCAAGACCTTCTTAGCCCCTTCATATTCTACGAAGATTATCTCATCGCCTTCTGTTAATTCATTTAACAGCTCTTTATCAATGCCTGCATCAAAGGTCTCAAAAGAAAATGTATCCATGACATGCACAGTGTTATCGCCGATCTTGGCTATTAACTGGCCACGCTTTCTTAGTATCTCTACCTCTTTCACATTCTCATGTGGCGGAACATTTAAGCTAAGATGCTCTCCGGTAAAGACGTCCTCTAGTTCGACTTTTGTTCTTGCGTGACTGTGCTTAGCAATAACAACAGAACGAATATCCTTTATCCGGTATGGCTTTTCATTGTATACAATGCATCTGCCTTTGCCGAGCTTACTGATCTCAGCCATAAATAGAATTTTTAACATAATCTTTTAAACTTATCCAACCTAATTCTCCTTGATGACTCACAAGGGTGTTCTTTATGTTGCGCCAGCCTATCATAGTTGTATTAGGTCATGTAGATCACGGCAAGACGAGCTTGCTGGACAGAATAAGGAAGACGATAATAGCAAGCAAGGAAGCAGGCGGCATAACCCAAGCCATAGGAAGTACACAAATACCAATTGATATTGTAACTGGCTTATGTGAAAAGCTTCTGAAGAAATTTAATATAAAAATAACTATTCCAGGACTCTTGTTTGTAGATACACCAGGTCATGCGGCATTTACAACGCTAAGGAAGCGTGGCGGCTCAATAGCTGATCTGGCTATACTGGTTGTTGACATAAACGAGGGCTTAATGCCGCAAACTATAGAAAGCCTTGGAATATTGAGAGCCTCTAAAGTTCCGTTTGTTATAGCAGTCAATAAAATAGACAGGACAATGGGCTGGGTAGAACCTGATTCTGAACTTTCATGCTTCTCTGATAATTTTGATTCTCAGCCTGATGATGTAAAAGGTGATTTCGAAAAGAAATTTTATGAACTAATGAATCAGCTTCAGAACCAGGGCTTTAATGCAGAGCGATTCGACCGCATACAGGACTTCACAAAAAATATAGCAGCTATTCCTGTATCTGCAAAAACAGGCGAGGGCATACCAGAACTGCTTACCTTATTAGCAGGCCTTGCCCAACAATTCCTCAAGGATAGCCTTGTGACAACAGAAAATGCAAAAGGCAGCATTCTCGAGGTAAAAGAGATTACAGGTCTAGGAACTACCATTGATGTTATAATCTATGACGGAACTGTGCATAAAGGCGATTATCTTGTTTGCGCAGGCATGCCAATAACGAAGATCCGTGCCTTGATGGAACCAGCTCCCTTAAGGGACATGAGAACAGAAAAAAAATTCCAGAGCGTGGATAGCGTTACTGCGGCTTCAGGTGTCAAGATAGTTGCTCCAGAACTTGAAAACATATTATCAGGCTCTGAAATAAGAATAGCCAAAAGCGAACAAGAAGCAGCAGAACTACTAATTGAGTTGGAAAAAGAAAAGAAAGAAGTAGAAGTCATCACAGAAAAGGAAGGGCTTATATTAAAGGCAGATACTATAGGCAGCCTGGATGCAATGATTAACATCTTCAAGAAATATCCAATAAAGCAGGCAACCACAGGAGTAATAACAAGGGAGGATGCGATAATAGCAGATACGAACCCTGACATGTTCTATAAAATAATAATAGGCTTCAATACAAGACCTACAGAAGATGCAGAGGAAGTTGCAAAGAATAAAAACATCAAGCTACTTCTGTCTGACGTTATCTATCATCTGTTAGAGCAATATGAAAAATGGGTTGCTGACGAAAAAGAAGATATAAAGAAAAAAGAGCTTGATAAAATAATAAGGCCTGGGAAAATAAAGCTTATTCCTGGCTGCGTATTCCGTGCAAGTAATCCTGCTATAGTCGGATGCGAAGTTATCGGTGGAATAATAAAGCCTGGCTATAAGCTGATGAAGGAAGACAAGGAAATTGGCGAAGTCAAGCAGCTACAGAACCAGGGCAAAAACATGGATGAAGCCAAGATAGGCGACAAGATTGCAATTTCGATAATCGGCCCGACCATCGGCCGCCAGGTTGATGAGAACGACACCCTTCTCACAGACCTAACAAGCATTGACTACAAAAACCTAATGAAGAACTACAAGCTGCTTAGCGAGCATGAGAAAACCGTGCTGGAAGAAATCAAAGCTATCAAGCAAAAGAAGGACAAGATGTGGGGCTTATTCTAGACTGTGTAAAAACCCATCTTCGGCACTATTTATTTCTTCTCAAACTCTTTGCGTATCTTACTGCCAACAACGTCATCCTGCCCGTGATACTTTGCATCCTTGCGCATGGAGTAAGGACGTTCTGCAGCGCTGCTTAGTTTAAAGAGCACAAGCTTGCATATCCTCATGCCAGCATGGAGAGCAACAGGCATTTTTCCTACATTGGTCATTTCAAGAACAAGATTGCCAGCAAACCCTGGGTCAACAAAGCCTGAGGTCACGTGCACAACTATTCCAATTCTTCCCAGCGAAGACCGTCCATCAACATAAGCAGCAAGATCAGCTGGCAGCATTATCTTTTCCTTTACCTGGCCGAGAACGAACTCACCCGGATGGATTATGAACGGCGTGTCATCGCCTATTGTCATCTTTTCTGTCTGGTCAACATAGTTCCTGACATCAATATAAGGTTGTGAAGTAGTCTTGAACAATCTGAACTGGTTGCCAAGCGACAGATCAACCCATCCTGCTTGTATCTGCTCGTCGCTTAAATCATCAATCGTAAGGCTGCCTGATTTCAGGTATTTTTTTATGTCTCTGTCTGAAAGAATCATTTTCAAAACACCTCATAAATTACTGTTTTGAAAAGATACTTCAACAAATTCACAGATATCATTTTCAAAACACCTCATAAATTACTGTTTTGAATTGAGATGAGATAAAATATGTAATGCATCTCATTTCTTTACACCTTTTCTATACTTAGTTGCTAACAGCAAAACAATAAAAGCAATGCTGGCAGCACAGGAATTTAACAATGTAAAATATATGTCATTTATAATTATAGAGTGTGGTATCAATAAAACTGTTCCAGTAATTATAATCGCTAAGAATGGTATTGATATATCCTTCGAACTCTTTGTTCTTAGCAGCTTTATCATCTGAGGTAACCATGAAACTACTATTATAATAGCACCGATTGCCATCAATAGCTCATCTATTAGCATGCTCTCTTTTCCTCTTTACTTATTTTTTGTCAGTATCGGATTCTTTACAAGCTCTTCAGCCATCTCAAACATCTCTTCATATATCTGCATTGAAACAGATAAGTGCGTGTAGCTGCCTAAGCCAACACCAACCTTCTCAGCTATGTATTTCTGTAATTCAGTAAATGCATAAGCATTCATAGGCCATGC
>CAIKBN010000096.1 GCA_903825675.1 uncultured archaeon | reverse complement strand
TATTCAAGACCTTCTCCGACAAAATAAAAAGCGATTGGAAAGAGTACAGATTTATCTATATATTCGCGAATAGCCTGCATCAGGGAGAAAGGATGCAGGAAATCCTGAAAAACTACGATATATCCCTGCCTATAATTCACGAAATAGATGTTTCCGGCAAAGAAAGGGAGTGGGCTGTTGTCATAGGGCCCTTAAGACGGGGCTTCAGAACAGACAGCATTATTGTGCTGACTGAAGAAGATATAGTAGGACCCAAGAAAAGGGTAGTGAAAAAAAGATGGGACGGCCTTGATGATTTGCTTAATTCATTCAAAGACCTGAATGTCGGTGAATGGGTTGTCCATATAGAACATGGGATTGGAATTTATAAAGGAATTACGGAATTAAAGATAGATGGATATACAAAGGATTTTCTTTTAATTGAGTATCAGGATAGAGATAAGCTTTACGTGCCTATTGATAACCTGCACCTCGTTCAAAAATTTATTGGGGGCGAAAAGTATAAGCCAAAAATAGACAAACTCGGTTCACAATTCTGGAGGAACACAAAAAACAGGGTAAAAAGGCATGTGGAAGACATCGCACAAGAACTTCTTGAAATATATGCAGAAAGAGAATTGACAACAGGTTATAGCTATCCTCCTGAAGATGAGCTATTCAGAGAAATGGAATCGAGTTTTGAATATGAGGAGACAGAAGGCCAGTTACAGGCAATTGAAGATGTAGTAAACGACCTTAAGGGTAAAAAACCCATGGATAGAGTTATATGTGGAGATGTGGGTTTTGGAAAAACAGAGGTAGCACTCAGGGCATCATTTAAGGCAGCAATGGATAGTAAGCAGGTAGCGTTACTTGTCCCAACCACCATCCTTGCACAGCAACACTATAAAACTTTCACAGACAGGTTGAGGGACTATCCTGTGAACATTGAAATGTTAAGCAGATTCAGGTCAAAAGATGAGCAGAAAATGATTATAGAAGCATTGAAAAAAGGAATAATAGATATTGTAATTGGCACCCATAGGCTTCTGCAAAAGGATTTATGCTTTAAAGATCTTGGACTTCTTATAATAGATGAGGAACACAGATTTGGCGTACAACATAAAGAAAGGTTAAAGCTTCTCAAAAAAGGTGTGGATGTCCTCACATTAAGTGCAACACCTATTCCGAGAACACTATATATGGCAACAACAGGCATAAAAGATCTAAGCATCATAAACACACCTCCTCTTGACAGGCTTGCAGTAAAAACATTCGTTGTCAAATTTAAGGATGAACTTATAAAACAAGGTATCCTGGATGAATTGCAAAGAGGCGGCCAGGTATTCTTTGTACATAATTATATCCACAACATAGGCGTTGTATACGAACATTTAAAGAAACTTCTTCCAGATATAGGGATTGCAATTGCCCATGGAAGGACAAAAGAAAAACAACTGGAAAAGATCATGCTGGATTTCATAGACAAGAAGTACGATGTGCTGCTCTCAACAAATATTATTGAATCTGGTCTGGATATTTCAAATGTGAATACAATATTTATCAATAATGCACACAAATTGGGCCTCGCCGATCTGTACCAACTCAGGGGCAGAGTGGGAAGAAGCATTAAACAGGCCTACGCTTACCTTCTTGTCCCAAAAGATGAAGTCCTTACCAGAGATGCAATGATGAGATTAAAGATCATTGAAGAAATGACAGAGCTCGGGTCAGGCTTCCATATAGCAAACTATGACCTCGAAATAAGAGGTGCCGGTAACTTACTCGGCAAGGAACAGTCGGGCAATATTAACCTTATTGGATTTGAATTATATTGCAGCATGCTCGAAGAGGCCATCAAGAAATTAAAAAGCAAAGAAGAGCCAAAAGAGGAAGAAATTGTAACCGAAATCAATATACCGATTGATGCCTTTATCCCAGATGCATATATTGAAGACCCGACTCAGAAACTCCTCACCTACAAAAGACTTTCAAGGGTCAGGGATGAAACAGAACTGAAAGAGATGGAAGAGGAGCTGAAAGACCGGTATGGTATTATTCCTGAACCCTTAAGAAATCTGCTGGAAATTATATCATTAAAATGCCTTTTAACAAGGGCAAAAATCAGAAGGCTGGAGCATTCAGCAAAACAAATAATCGTGCATGTGACGGACTATACGCCCATAAATATGAAAAGAATCTTAAAACTTGTAAAAGAGGATCAAGACAAGATAAAACTACTACCAGATGGGAAGATTATTATGCAAACCGATAAAAAGGCAAAAGAACTTATCAGTTTAACAAAAAATATATTGATGGACATTATTTCTATATGATATAACAGAATAATAGGCGTTCAGCTGTTAGCGATTAGTCCTCGGTTTTTTATAGCTTGTAAACCTAACAGCCTTGACTGTTATTAATGAAAGCTAGCCACTGAATG
>CAIKBN010000095.1 GCA_903825675.1 uncultured archaeon | reverse complement strand
ATTCCGGACAGGGCGATTGGACCCACGGAAGATGTCCTTTATGAAAAAGAGCAAGAATATAACGATCAGCAACGCCAAAAAAATAAAGCTCACCTGTTTCTGGTCCATTAAGACCTGTTGGATAATTAAGACTGCCTGTAACAGATTTTAATTTAAAGGGGTAAAATTGATGGTTAACAGAGGTTATATCTTTTTCTAGAGGCCTTCCATCAGAATGGGTAACTGTTTTTGCATCACAAATTATATTATGTTTATGAAGATCTGGAGGATCAAATTGTAGAACACCATCACCCTCTTTCGGAGAATATAGTATTAAAAATAACTCTCGGTCTATAAGTCCTTGAAAATCTTTTTCAGTCAACGTTATTTCATTTTTAGCCATAATAATAAAACGTCATAAATCTTTAAATCATGATTGGCAAGATTATCTCCAATCGCATGATAAAACAAATGCTTTTAAATTTAGCCATAGAAGTATTATTGTGATATCATGGAATGCTGTGAAGATACGAAAATGCCTGGAATAGGATGGAGGGTTTCGCTTTCCATAATCGCCTTCTTTGGATGGCTGATCTTCATTGTCCTGTGGCTTTTCTTTTATGCAAGCAGTTTCACTATATACCAGAACCTTGCAGTGATATTAGTATCCATTCTGGTATTTTTCGCAGTAATGGGAAGCTCATGGGCATTCTGGGGCATGAAATACGGCCCAGAGATGCACAGCAGAACTGAACGAAGAATTGTAAAACGCAGAGCCAGAAAGAGAAGATAAATTAATCTCACTAAGGAGAAGCTTGCAAGGATTCGACAATGAAAGATTTATAATTCTCTCTTTCTTCTATTCCTGTTTCATGTCCATGTCTTCCTGTTTTTCTGGCTCCTAGATAGAATTCTGCCCATGAAATCCGACCACCTATGGATACAAATGCGACATATCTGTCACCAGGCAACTGGTGTAATTCAAAGCCAAGAATTTGAGGATCTTGATACACTAGGCTCTTGAGTGTCATATCCAATCTGATATTATTATATTTTTTAAAGCTTTGGTTGAGCTTATCATAAGTCTTAAAAACCTTCATACCCAATTCATAAACATGTGCGGAATAAATGCAAAGAGAATGACCATAGCGCTGATTATGGCAGCTATCTTCGGAGTTTTCTGCGCCTACGGAACATCGACAATGCAGATACCAGGCTTTGTAGTGACTATGCCGTATCTCTATACAATCTTCTACGCCCGCCTGCTGATCGGTTTTGTGATCGGATTATCAGAGAACGTCAAGTTCCTGAAAGGCAATATCTCCAACGCAATTGTAAGAGGAGCCTTATGGGGAGCCATAATGAGCATCAGCATATCCTTCTATGGCGGAGCAGAAGCCTACATAACTGCAGGAATAGTCTACGGTATCATAACAGACGTGGTTGCAACAGCGCTTAGCACCAAAAAGAAGGCTAAGAAGTAATTTTTTTACTTTTTTGTTTTTAATTCCCTTATAGCATCATTAGCAATCCATTTGGCGCTTTTTGAGTTCATTTGCTGTATCTCTTTGGCCAATTTAATCGCTTCCTTTCTTAGAATAGAATTCCTTTTTCCAATCTGCCTTAATGCCCAGTTAACTGCTTTCTTTACAAAATTCCTTTCATCTATAGAATATTTCTTGATATAAGGAAAGAAACTAACGAAAGCATTGTCATCTGCCTTCTTATCATGCACAGCCAGGCATGCCATCATCGCAAAGCCTGCTCTTCTGACAAACTCATCTTCACGCTCCGCCCATTCAATTGCCTTTTTCCATGCGATGGGCAACTTATCAAAAAGATTCATGCAGCACTGGTCGCACAAATCCCATGAATTAAATTCATTTACCCACTGCTCCATCTGTTTTTCAGTTACTTTATCCATCTCTTCGATCATGCCAGCCAGTATCCGTGCCTCGTGTATCTTAGTCTTCCATAACTCCTGAGCAAGTTCATGTTTCCTGCCAATCTTCTTGGCCAGATCCCTCAAAACCGGGACTTTCACGCCTAAAGCATATTCAGGATTAATGCCGAACCTTGCCATGCCCTCCCTGTCTTTAGGATTTGAATTCTTTTTTAACTGGCTGAGAACTTCATTGAGGTTCATCATAATCTTCTCTTCTTCATATATTCCTTTAGTTTTTCCGGAATCGTCCTGCATGAGCAATGCTTTTCGTGTTCGATATGCCATTTAACGCGCTGCTCTAACGTTGCATTATTCGGCATTTTGTTCTTCTCATGCCAGGCTTTGTTTATCATCTCTTCACCATAAACATCTTCCCGTGCCCAGGAATTATAAAATCAGCAATTCTTAGAATCTTCTTACGAGAGGCAATAAGCTTTTGAATATTCATATGTTCTGGGTCGCTGTCTGGTTTATTTATATCTATTTCATGCTTTTCGTTATCCATCCACCAAAAGACATCCCCTGCAATAGCATAAACTCCTTTTTCTGTTTCAGCAATTAAAGAACAGTGCTCTTCCATATGACCGGGTGTACGGATTACTTTTATGTCAGTACCAGGAATAATGCCATCATGCTTAATGATAACATCTTTTTGATAAACATAAAGTTCATCAACTATTTCTGCATTTTCAAAAATTCCTGCAAGAAGTGAGTGGTCAGTGTGTCCGTGAGTCAAAAATACAAAATCTATATCACTTGGCCTTAATTTAATATTAGATAATGCTTTTAACAATTCAACTCGGTTAAAACCAGGATCAACTATTATCTTCTTGCCATTACTCTCGACAAGCGTAACAGTAGAGCTTGCCAGCCATCCGTTCTTTATCTGACTTGCATAGCCTTCTATCAGAACAGTAACTTTGTTAATCATAAATCCAGCTCCTTGTCCTGTTCGTAATCACAGCCGGTTTTTAATGCGATCTCTGCCTTCTTTAACTCTTTTCCAAGATAACCCGCATGATAAAGGCCTTTTACCAATCCCATCTTCACAATCGTGCCTAATATTGCTTCAGCAGTCTTGCCAACTATTCTACAATCGAATTTTTTATCGCTTGTGTAATGTTCAACAACTATTTGTTTGTTCGCTTTGTCAGCAAAGATAGTGAAAAATCCGTCATCTAAAGAATTATCAGCTGTAGCATCTTTAGAAGCATCATAATCAGCATTTATTGTTTTTACAGTCTCGCTCTCCATAGCACCATCAAACGCACCAAGATCATTTAATTCATTTATTCTATCCGTTATTTTTTGAGTATTTTCTTCCTCTATCATATCAACTATCTCAACCTGTTTTTTGAATCGCTCTATCTGCTCGTCGCTGACATTTTTTATAATCGGCATTGCACCGAGTGCGCCTATTATTTTTCTGTCAGCATCCAAGCCCTTTTCAACCAAACACTTGAATGCCTGTCCAACATAATGGCCTTTTGGCTCAACACCACATATGACAAAGTAACGGATATTAGGGTTGGATATTATGTTCTTTATTATCTTCTCCATTCCAACATTCTCAGTAACACACTTGCCGACAATTGCAATATTATACATAGATAGTTCAATATCAAGTGAAGAAAGCGTACAAACTGCAATGCAGCTCTTTTTGTCTCCTATAATATAGCGCCCTGTTTCCACAGGCCAGTTTTCTACTTCGACCTTTTTCATAGAATTCATAAATCAGTTAAAACTTAAAAGATTAAAGCTCAGCTTTTTTAAGCTTTCCCATCATTATATTGAGATAGCCCGGCTGGGAAAACTGGGAGGTTTGTTATATGCCAATTGAATATAATTGCGGATGCCTTCATTCAGTAAAGGTATGCAATGAAATTTTCAACCCTTCTAAAATAGTTTGTGGCTGCCATGATAGTGCTTACCTAAAGGTTGAACCAGAAACTCTAAAAAGATTAGGCATTTATCTTAATAATCATGGAGGTAGTTTCTGGGCACTGATCAAGCGTAGTTGCCTTAAAGACGAAAGTGGTAAAATAACTGATCAGCAGACCTATATCACTACTTTCCAAATTGCTGATACAAATAACTAGGTGATAAACATGCCAAATTTCAAATTCGTGATAAGCGATGGAAAAAAGAGCTATCAGGTGGAAAAAGACCAGAAGGATTGCCCTGTTTTCGGCAAGAAGATAGACGAGATTATACAAGGCGATTTCCTCGGTTTAGAAGGCTATGAATTAGTTATTACAGGCGGATCTGACAAAGATGGCTTTCCTATGCGTAAAGATGTTGAAGGCATAGTAAGAAAGAAAATAATCACAAGTGGCGGCGTGGGTTTCGACCCGCAAGTAAATGGCTTAAGAAGAAGAAAGATGATAAGAGGCAATACCATTGCTGCTGATGTTGCACAGATAAACTGCAAAGTAAGCAAAAAAGGCGCAAAGCTGCTAGACGAAATACTAGGCAAAAAAGAAGCACCATCTGAAGCAGCTAAAGAAGAACAAGCCAAAACCATCTGATCATATTTAACAATTATTCATAAATTGGGGTGATAACTTTCCCAGAAGAAAAGAAAAAGAAATTAATGCCTGAGGTAAATATTGGTACTGTTGGCCATGTAGACCATGGCAAAACATCGTTAGTGCATACCCTTACTGGCAAATGGACAGACACCCACAGCGAGGAGATAAAAAGAGGCATAACCATCCGGCTTGGTTATGCTGACTGTACCTTCTATTACTGCGAAAAATGCAAATCCTATAGTTCTTCGGGAAAATGCCCAAAATGCTTTGAAGATTGCGTTGCCGTTAGGTCTGTCTCTTTCGTAGATGCACCAGGACACGAAGCATTAATGGCTACTGTCTTGTCTGGCGCATCCTTAATGGATGGCGCACTTCTTCTAATAGCTGCCAATGAGGAATGCCCGCAACTTCAGACAGCAGAACATCTTAAGGTACTTGACATAATTGGGATAAAAAACATAGTTATTGTGCAGAACAAAATAGACCTTGTATCAGAAGAAGAGGCTTTGCGGAACTATAATCAGATAAAAGCCTTCGTCAAAGGCAATGTGGCTGAAAACGCACCTGTAATCCCAATAAGTGCAATTCACTCAGCTAATATAGATCTTCTTATAGCTGCAATACAGGAAAAGATACCTACGCCTAAAAGAAATCTGGATGCAGACCCGAGATTCTTTATCGCAAGATCATTTGACATTAATAAGCCAGGCACAAGCGTAGAAAAACTAAAAGGCGGTGTAATAGGCGGTTCTATTATATCAGGAAAAATAAGAAAAAATGATATTATAGAAATAAGGCCAGGCATAAAGATAGATGAAAAATGGACACCACTTGAAAGCAAGGTCGTGGAGATAGTCCAGTCAGGCGAGCGGATAGAAGAAGCAACACCAGGTGGTCTAGTCGCACTTCAAACCGAACTTGATCCTGCCATAACAAGAGGCGATGGCTTAGCTGGCAATATAGCAGGCCTTAAAGACAAATTGCCACAAGTAAAAGATGAGCTGAATCTCAAGTTAGAATTATTTGATTATATCATCGGTGTATCAGGTAATCAGAAAGTAGATCCTATAAAAACCGGTGAAGTATTAATGCTGACAGCTGCCATAGCCAAAAGCGTTGGCGTTGTCACCTCTGCAGGCAAAACCTGCATGCTAAAGCTGAAGCTTCCGATATGTGCAGAAAAAAATGATAAAGTCGCTTTATCCAAGCAGATCAGCGGCCGTTGGCACTTAATCGGTTATGGAATAGTTATTTGATATTGAATCAAATCAATAAGTAATAAAAAGATTTATGAGAGATAGATAATATGGTTGTACTTTTAATATCACCTATAGAAGTAGATGTAGAAGAAGCTGTAAATACTATAAATCAATCAGAATTGCACAAGAAGGCTTACAAAGCACTGAGAAATTACCAAAATGGGCTTAATGATATTTATATGCGTATATATTTTCACATGCCAGAAAGCGAGAAAACACTACCGGAAATGAGCGAGTTTATCGGTGAGGATAATTTACATGAACTGGAGAAATGCTTATATGACCTTGTTAATGTCAGTGTATTGGGCTGGGTAAGCTCAATTAGTGAACCAGTAAAATATGATATCAGAATTGTACCTGCTCTTCTTATGAAAAAACATTCTAGAAAAGATATAGAATATGCAGATTTTATGAAGGAAATAGATAAATATATTGTAAAAAATGAACCTGAATTACTGAGGTATTTAAACTCTTGATTAGGTTATAACCATGAAAGTCAAAGTCTATTCAACACCTGTATGCCCATACTGTATAATGGTGAAGGATTTCCTTACAGAGCATAACATAAAATTTGAGGACATAGACGTGTCTAAAGACAGGGCAGCAGCAAAGCATATGATCGAAAAAAGCGGCCAGATGGGCGTGCCTGTGGTGGAAATAGGCGACAAAATAATAATCGGCTTCAACAAGCCAAAGATAATTGAGGCGCTGGGCATAAATGAAGAGTAAAATAACAGAATATACTTTAATTTCTCCGCAAAAACCGTCATAAACCCTGTATACGAAAAATATAAAAAGCGATAGGAAATTTTTCCTTATTGTTACTGACAAGTCATTTCTCCTTTTCAGGATAGAAAAGTATTTTTAAGTAATAAAGTAGTACTATTAATTCTCGGGTGTGTTTGGTAATTTTATGTCAGCTATTACTCAGATCAAGAAAAGGGACGGAAGGATAGCTGATTTTGATCAGAAAAAGATTACAGAAGCTGTTTTTAAGGCTGCATCATCAGTTGGCGGTAGAAATTACAAATTAGCTGAAGAATTATCTGATAAAGTCATTGAAGTTCTTGAAAAGCAGATGAAACCTGGCGAAATACCAGATGTTGAGTTCGTGCAGGACACTGTCGAAAAGGTACTTATAGAATCAGGCCATGCCAAAACAGCAAAGGCTTATATTCTTTACAGGCAAAAACGAGCTGATATAAGAGAAGCCAAAGCTTTACTTGGTGTTACAGATGAATTAAAATTATCAATGAATGCCATAAAGGTTCTTTCCAGCAGGTACCTGAAAAAAAACGAAAACAGAAAGATAATAGAAACCACAGGTCAGCTTGTCAGAAGAGTTGCAAAAGCAGTAGCAGAGGTGGAAAAGAAATACGGCAAAGATGATGAATATGTAAAGAAATTAGAAGATGAGTTTTATGAAATGATTGCTTCTCTTGAATTCCTGCCTAATTCACCAACCCTCATGAATGCAGGAACTGAACTAGGCCAGCTTAGTGCGTGCTTTGTTTTGCCGGTAGAAGATGATATGCGAAGCATATTTGAAGCAGTCAAGAATACGGCACTTGTGCATCAGACCGGAGGCGGAACAGGCTTCTCCTTCAGCCGGCTACGCCCGAAGGGCGATGTTGTAAAAAGCACAGGCGGTGTTGCATCAGGCCCTATATCATTCATGCAGGTCTTTAATGCCGCTACCGAGGTTATCAAGCAAGGCGGCAAGCGCCGCGGCGCCAACATGGGCATAATGAGAGTAGATCATCCTGACATACTTGAATTTATCACATGCAAAGAGCGTGAGGGCATGCTTTCCAATTTCAACATCTCTGTTGCAATCACAGAAAAATTCATGCAAGCAGTTGAAAAGAATGGTGAGTATGATCTTGTAAATCCCAGGACAAAAGAACCAACCAAAAGATTGCCTGCAAGAGCGGTTTTTAACCTGCTTATAATGATGGCATGGAAAAACGGCGAACCGGGTATAATATTCATTGATGAAATAAACAGAAAAAACCCTACGCCACAAATAGGTGCTATAGAATCAACTAATCCTTGCGGTGAGCAGCCATTACTGCCATACGAGTCCTGCAATCTTGGAAGCATAAACCTGACTAAAATGTTAAAGGACCAAAAAATAGATTGGGACAAGCTGAAGACTACTGTAAGAACAGCTGTCAGGTTCCTTGACAATGTTGTAGATGCAAACAAGTATCCGATAGATGAAATTGGAGAAATGACAAGGGCAAACCGAAAAATAGGTTTGGGTGTCATGGGTCTTGCTGACTTCCTTATCCAGCTAGGAATATCTTATGCGTCTGAGGAAGCTATAAAAACAGCAGAAGAACTAATGAAATTCATAGATGACGAATCAAAGAAGATGAGCGAAGAACTCGGTATAGAAAAAGGCCCTTTCAAGAACTTCCGTGGCAGTGCATTAGAGAAAAAATACAAGGCCATGAGAAATGCAACTACGACAACTATAGCACCAACAGGTACGCTAAGCGTAATAGCTGACTGCTCATCAGGCATAGAGCCTATATTTGCTGTTTCCTACATCCGGGATGTCTCAGAAAGTCTCGGCCACCAGCTTATTGAGGTAAACCCATTCTTTGAAAGGATGGCAATAGAAAGAGACATATATAACGAGGAGATGATGAAAGCAATAGCAAAGCGCGGCTCAATACAAAAAATACCCGAGATACCTGAAGACATAAGAAAGCTTTTTGTAACTGCATTAGACATTCAGTCTGAATGGCATGTAAGGATGCAGGCAGCTTTCCAGAAGTATACAGATAATGCAGTAAGCAAAACCATAAATTTTCCAAATTATGCCACGCCTCATGACGTGGAAAAAGCCTTCATGCTTGCTTGGAAGCTAAAATGCAAAGGCCTTACAGTTTACAGGTATGGCAGCCGAGATGTCCAGGTTCTTAACATAGAAAACGGTGGCGCTTCAGCAGTGCCAGACCAGTCCCAGTATAACTATTGCCCGACGTGTTCGTTATAAATTTTTAAATCAAAATAACCTAGTGATATTATGGGTTATATCTATCTCTACACAGGTAGCGGCGGGGGAAAAACCACCAATGCACTTGGTCTTGCATTAAGAAGCATTGGCCATAATCATAAGGTTGTTATGATCCAGTTCCTAAAATACTGGAAAAATACAGGCGAATACAAGGCCATGAAGAAGCTTAAACCATATTATGAAATTCATCAGTTTGGACGACCTGGCTGGTTCAAGCTTGACGGCAAAAAGCCAGCTAAATATAAATTCGGGAATAGCAAATTTACTGTCAAAAGCCTTGAAGAGCTTGACAAGCGGCTTGCCAGCGAAGCATTAAACTTTGCAAAAAATGTTCTTAGAAAAAAGCCTCATCTCCTTATACTTGATGAAATAAATCTTGCCTTGCACTGGAAGCTTCTGGATATCGATAAAGTTATAGAGCTGTTAGACCATGTGCCTAAAATAACTGATATCGTATTAACAGGCAGACATGCACCAAAAAAACTCCTAGCAAAAGCCGATTTTGTTAATGAGATTATTGACAAAAAGCATCCGGAAAAAATACCTCTGACCAAGGGCATACAGTACTAAAACAAAGCTTTAAAAAATCTTCGTCTAAGCTCACAGCATGGCAACCTTAGAAGAACAAATTGAAATGGCTTACTCTGAGCTAGGCATATCTCCAGATGAGCAGACCTTGCTGAACTCTTATCTGAAGCTTATGAAAGAAAAAGACCCTGAACTTCACAATCACTCTGCAAGAGTGGCCTTGTTAGCAATAAGGGTTGCCAGGCATAAGCATGAAGACCCAAAAGCACCTTTTTATAATGGCCTCACTCACGATATTGGAAAAGCGGACATCCCTGACGAAGTTCTGAAAAAGACAGAAGGCTTTGGCCCGGATGATATGAAAGCTATGAAAAAACATCCTGAACACACCTTCAACAGATTAAAGGGGAGTCATCCAGCATCTGCTTTCATGGGATTAAGGCATCATATACACCAGAAAGACAGCTATCCAACTGAATTGCCTGAAACTGATGTGAAGTTTTCAAAGGAAACTGAATTAAAGCTTACTTACTATTCCAGGTTAATAGCCCTTATAGATTCTTATGACGCCCTTTCAACAAGAGTAAATGACAGATATGGCGCAAAAAGAAGTCTGATGCCTGATGAAGTAAAAGCAATCTTAATGCTGGAAAACCCTGACCAGAGGCTTTTGATAGAAGATCTTTATGCCAATGGCTTATTTGGAGAACGTGTTTATCATAAGCCGGATGAGTATAATTCACATGAACTTCTGTATGATACTATATGGAAGGACTGGAACGGAATTAGGAATCCGAAAGAAACACGGAGGTTTATAACCCTTGCATGTGCGCTAGAACCTCTGTCTGAAAAAACAGGATGCACAACAAGAACAACCGACCTGAATCGAGACCAGAAACTGGAGTACTTTATTTCAGGTGCCATAAACATCGGCGATGCCTTTGAGCAGTTGTCACAAAGGGTACTGGAAGCAGGTAAACAGCCTGGTTTAATTTATGACCTCGCGCATAAGGCTCAGATGGATTGCAAAAAGAACCGCAGCGGCGGGCGTGTCAATCAGGGAATAATCGAAATGCTTGTTTCAATTGTTACTTCCCAGATGCTTTTTGACCAGAAATATAGTTCAGGTGTATATAAGGTACTGGAAGGTGCAAAAAGCATTATGCAAAATACATCAAAAGAAGATGTGAAAGAACTGATAAAAATGAAAAGGCTT
>CAIKBN010000094.1 GCA_903825675.1 uncultured archaeon | reverse complement strand
TCGTGAAGAAGACCTTATTGTACTGGATTGCAACAAGAGAATAAACACCCAGCCACGAACCCTTGACATATATCAAAGAAAGAAAACCCTGGAAGAAAGGATGATAAGGCATCTCGAAAGCTATAAATCAAGCTAGGATTTTTTGAATACTCCCTTATTCCTTCCTTTAAATTATTTTGTGCTATATGAAAACCATGAAAACCAGAATTGTCATAAATGATTGTATTTTTGACTGGAGAGCAAACCCGCAAAAAGCAGTCAGAATTATTGAAATGACTTATAAAAAAGATAACGCCAAATACGACTCGCATATAGAGCTTATTAAAGGCGGATACCCGGATTTAAAAGAAAATAAATGGGTAATTGATGAAAATATTTTATGCCAGGGAAGCAGTGCAATACTTTCAGCTTATTTAAAGCAGCCAAATAATTTTAAGTATCCTCAAAAATCTCCGATTAATCCCATCACACCAGATTTCCAGGCAATGCTTTATCAAAAACTATACGAAACAGCTACACCAGCCTTAGTTAAAAAATTATTTATGGAGCAATTCTCATCATGTGAAGACATAGATATCTCTGTAGAAATCTATCCAACGCACGGTTTCCTGCGGTCCAGTGGAGGGCTCCGCGCATGCTCGCGTTTCGTAACATCAGGTAGAATGAAAAAAAGAATAGGCAATGAAGCATATGTTTTGCATGGAGTTAGAAAGCAAAAAGATGATGAATCTTCAGGAGGCTTTTTTCTTGATGGAGATGTAAATAATCTAAAACCGGATATAATACTTACAGAAAACCCGCAAATAAAATTTGTATTAGCTATGGATATCCCGGAAAAAACAAGAGAAAGCCTGGGAAAAGAACTTCTTGATCTCACTCCTTATTTTAAAGGCGGTGTCGGTGAACTAGGATATATAGGAATAAAAAACAGGTGGGTACCAGAAGGGCCTGTTAATAAAATCGCCTGCGAGTACGGTGAAGATAAGGATATAGAAGCTATTCTAAAAGGCATAAGAATTATAGAGAAACACGGATTATCTATACACCCAACAGCAAACGGAATATATGAAATACGATTAAGACCTTGATAAGTAATCCTTTATCTCTTCCTTCAGTTTGCACGCCTGGCAAATCTCGCCAGCGGCGATTTCACCGCAAGCTTTGCATATATTAGGCTTTCCTATTTTCCCCTTTTCAACAGACTTCAGCAGCGCTTCCCTGATTTTCTTGTTGCCCTCGAAGATCTGGAACTTTATGCCGCTGTGCTCTTTCTCCAGCGCATCTATCATATTTTTTATATTATACCTTAAAACCCGATTTCTGTAAGGACATCCATAACCGAACTTAAGTTTAGGGAATATCAATTTTGCATAAAGCAAGACATCGTTCTCAGGGCTTCTCTGCAGGGGTTTAATTCTAGGCACAAATCTCTTGTCCTTTATAATGCCTTCTCCTCTTGCAATGCGCCCAACATCACCACGGATTAAGTTCATGATAATGCTCTCGTCTTCATCATCAAGGTTATGGCCAGTAGCTAGTTTATCTGCCTTAAGCTCGCGGGCCTTTTTGTTTAGGATGTATCGCCGGAAAATCCCGCAGTTGCAAAGCTTAGGTCTCGCCCTTGCTATTTTGTCCAGACCAAAGCCAAATTCCTTTTTGAGAGTAAAAACATGTAGCGTTATGCCAAGCTTCTTGCATACAGCTTTTGCATTCTTAAGCAGCAGATCATCATAGCCCTTGATTCCGCCATCTATCGTAATCGCAAATAATTTTATGCGCTTGTTCTTCAGCATTTTGTTCAGTATATACAGTATTGCAGTCGAGTCCTTTCCGCCTGAAAGAGCGACTGCTATGCTTTTTACGCCATACAAGTAGCGGTTTTCGCCAACAGTCTTAGCAACCCGCTTTTCAAAGAACTCGATAAAGCAATCCTTGCATAAATTCAGCTCGGCGTATTTCAGCTTGATTATCGCTTTTTTGTCGCATCTGCTGCATTGCATAGTTCCACCATTCAAAAATATCAATAGATAGATTTTTATATAATTCAAAGCTAATGCAAGATATGAAAAAAACTGTTATAATTGCAATTATAGCAATTGTTATAATTGCCTTAGTCACCTTTTTATATCCCAAAAATGCTGGCAGTACTTGCGGTTTCTGTCCATCCCCGCCAGCAATACAAAGAACAGAATATGGCTGTATAGGTTTTAAACAAGACCTTCGTCCTGGACCAGGTTGCATGGATTGTGGAATAAATATCGTTTGTTATGGTATCGTTACTGCTGAGAAAAAATGTTATACCTATATGGATGGTTTTGAAAAACCGCCAACAGAAGTTCCTTGTTAAATTAAACCAGAGAAAAAGCTAAAAAAGGTTATTCAAGAAAAAGTCCCGTTCGTGAGTAACAAATAAGATCACCGGAACTTATAATTACGATCAAATTACATGCGTAATTAGCACCAGCTTTTAAATATTTTTGCGATATTAGTAATGGTAATATGACTGATGCATTAACAGAACTTGGAACCAGACTCTTTGAAAGAGGCTTTGAAGAACAGAAGCTGAATTTTAAAGGAAATTTACAAAAGCAGGGAATATCTGATCCATTCCCTGAGAATATCCCAAAGACCTTTTCTGATAAAGGCGAGGTAACTATTTACAGACGAGGCGAGGGAACTAAAATTGTATATGTCCACCTTATAAATAGTCCCAAAGGCCCTCTCGTAGGATGCCATGAATATGCAAAAGGTGTTCTTAGTGAGTGGGGCCCGGTAGCAGTTTCCTTGAATGAATATGGTGCCGATGCAACAGAAGACCCGGTTGCAAAGAGGATTCTTAGAAATCTTTCATTATTGTGTCTGTCACCTGCTGAGAAACAAGCTGATAGTTCATTATATCTACCATTCGAGACTTTAGGTTATGCTGTTGATGCAGGCTTACATAAAGATGATGTTTTTACAGATTACACGAATGCTATGCTTAACGGTTCTTTTGTTTTATCCTCTCGCGATATCTTCAGATTAGCAAAAGCACTGAAACCAGCAGAACCAACCAAAAAATTCATTGATTATGCGAAAAAAACCGGATTAGCTGAAGAAGATGTTATAAATTCCTACAAAAAATTACGTGATATATTTTTCGGAGAAGAAAAAGAAGCTGCAGGTAAAAAAAATAAAAGCATGTCCTTTATAAGACCAAAAGAAATTGTGAGATGTTACGCAACCCCTGATACTAAACACAAAAGTCTTGAGTTATATCAAGACCCAATATCAACAGCTATAATAAGAGATTATAGAATAGTAGGCGATGCCAGTGATTTCGCCATTGACACAAGAGGCATACCAGATGCAGTAATTTCGGTTGCATTATTCGAAAACGGAAAAATAACAGAAGAAGCATCAGAAATATTAGGTGCACCAATTAACACCTTTGGTAATATGAATGATGATATAAGCTATCCGCAAAACCTCGAAGGCTTCAGATCCCTGGGTCTGGGTTTCAGGGGGGATGAATATGCCCTGTCAGCAATTTTACCTCCTTCTGCCGTAGGTCCTAATACCGGGTCACTTTGGGGAAAATATAAATAGAAATATTTAGCTTTCGATTAAGCTTCTACATCTTCACAGCTATTATTATTCCTTCCTTACCCTAGCCACAAAGAACCCGCCTGTGTTATTGTGATGCGGATATATCCTCATGCCTTTACTGACTTCAGGCTTAAATTCAATGCCGTTCCATTCCGTTATCGCAGAAGCATGGTTTATGTTAATGTTTATTTCCTCAGTCACAGCATTGTCAAACTTATTCAGCAGGAAGTCGATTATGCCCTCATTCTCCTCAGGCGCAAACGTGCAGGTAGAGTAAACCAGTACACCGCCTGGCTCCAGTATCTCAAATGCATGCTTTATCAATTTCTTTTGCTTCTTCGCCAGAAACCGGATTCTTTTCTCGCTCCAGTTGGCAAAGACTTTTTCCTTCTTGTTGATCATGCCTTCGCCTGAGCAGGGTGCATCCACGAGTATTTTGCTGAAGTTTCCTTTTATCGTGCGGCCGGATTCGCTGGTTATAGTGCATTTTATCCCGTACTTTTCCGCGTTAGCCCTGAGGCGCATAACTCTGTTCCTGCTTACGTCATTAGCTGTGATGTTAGCCTTGTTGCCTGTAAGGAATGACATTATGAATGTCTTGGTTCCCGGA
>CAIKBN010000093.1 GCA_903825675.1 uncultured archaeon | reverse complement strand
AGTCCTATATTCTTACTTACCCAATCAAAACAACCAATTCCTAATGTCAGTAAAAACAATAAAGTATCGAAAATCCTTTGTTCTGGATGTTTCGGGAAATTGGAAAATCCAATTCCAATAATCACTGAAAGAAGAATATCCATGAATTGTACCAAAGCCCTTCTGAGGAGCCAGCAAAATTAAAGGTTGCCAAATCCTGCGGCGTCCATATTGCAATAAGCAGCAATATAGTAGTAAAGCCTATAAGTGCCCCTGATATTATGTGCGTAATCCAGTCCATTGGCTGGCGGCTTGACTCTATATTCATCATGAAAGTAAAAAGGCCAAGCAAAAAAGGCATCATGTAAAGATAGAACTGCGTGCCTGGGATAATGGGACTAACCCATGCACTGATCATAAACCACTGCAAAATTATCAGCAGCGTACCCCATACCCATGGCCCGAATATAATTGTCTTGATATTATCCCAGAACAAGCCCCAGACATCGCCCCAAGTCTGCATGCCTGATGACAGGTTCATTGCCCTCTCTGCAACCCAGCTTAATTTTTTAAGAGCAGTGTTCTTATATATAGATCCATACCAATATGCAATCCTCCTTGCCTCGGCATTAAGGGATTGTTTTATTAAATCCTTTTTCTCCTCTAAATCAGGCCTCTTCATAATAAGAATGCCTATTATCTGATCTACCCTAGCTGTAAGATCATTTAACAGCCTTTCTATCGCATTCCTAGGGTCTGCTTCAAGCTTCCTTAATTCATCAAACTCCTTTTCTGCCTTTTCAAGCTTTTTGCCAGCATCATCCAGCTTTTTTAGAATAAGCTCAGTATTTAATTTATCTTTTTCATTCCCTTCAAGGCCTTTGAGACTTTCTGAAACCATCCCGAATACAGCACCAATTCCGCCGCCACCTTCCTTACCTGATGTCTTGCCTGTCATCGCAGCATCAAAAAGTCCTGTCCTGCCTTTTGCATTGGCAATCTTATCAGCGTCTGCCATCAGATCCTTGTATTCTTTATTTCTATCTTTGACTTCTGTCTTTGCAGCATTTACTCTTTTATCTAGATCGTGTAAAAGCTTTTTGCAAATGTCTCTGGCCTGCTTCTGGAGTTCTCTTCTACCTGAGTTTATTGCGCTCCTTATCTTTGGATCCATTCTTTGCACAGTTTGTGCAGGACCTTCCTTAATCTTTCCAAAAAAGAGCCCGCGTGACACTGGAGGCACGGGTGCAAGATAATGAGAAACTCCTCCTGGTGCACCCCTTTTCAAAAGAGATGTAATACCAAATAAACTTTTAAGTGCATCAGATACTTCTGGGCTTTTGGTCTTATAATACAAATCCTCAAGTTGTCTTATTGCCTCGTCTCTGCTAATCTTGCCATTATTATACATGAATTCTATTTTCGATATCTCGTTTTCCACATCCATTTTTTTAAGATCCAAGCCAGCTATCTTGCTCTCTTTTCTTAAGCCAAAATCACACCTTGTCAGCTTGTCCTTATCTATCTTTACTTCCTTGATATCTGGAAATGGATAAAATCTGATTGTATTAGCAGTACCGATTATTGGTTCCTCTGCCGCAACAGCCACCAGAAAATCACCAAGCGTACCAGTAATTATACGATAATAGCCGTTATTGTCAGTCAGAGTTTCAAGGCCTAACATCTCTATATATACCCTAGCATCAGGTATGCCTCTTCTCTCATCATCGTCATAAACATGTCCATGTACTCCTGCGTCTCCTGCAGGTTTTGGACGTGGGTCAGAAACATGTATTGTAACCGGCACTGATTGATCTTTTAATCCACCACCCTTAGCAGTTACTGTTACTATAGTTTCTCCGAACGCATTATTAGCACTCCAGACTCTCAATGTTGTAGCAACTTCTCCATTAGGAATTGTATCAAGTGAATGATCAGCTAAATTTACAGTCAGGCCAGGCGATGGCTGATTTTGATGTAATGAAAGTGAAACTATCTTATCGAAACCATTAACAGAAATAACTTTTACTATAGTCTCTCTGAACTGCCCTGGTGGCACATCAAGATAAGTATCTTCGACATCAAGAAGAAAAGCAGGTTTTTTTTCTCTTTTTTTTGCAACCAATGCTAAGTAAATAGGATCAGATTCTCTAGTTCCTGCACCTTTTGTAATTCCTACTGTAGCATCTACCTTAATCCTTTGACGGCTTTCCTTTAGTTTTTGTATTATTTCATCAGCCTTTTTAGCCATCTTTTCATCATCTCTAGCTATTCATACCTAATTCTGCCTTGTTCTGATAAACTATTGGCAAAGCCCCAATAAAAAGATTTTTCATAAAAAGCTTACTCAGTAATTAACCTCAAAATCGCTCACGGAAAAAGCTGCGTCGTCAACCGATTGAATAATCACGCGATTGGTTCCTTTTCTGACACTGCCTTTGTCAAAGTAATAGGTATAGCTCCTTTCCTCAGCTGTGCTATATTCGCCGAACAGCTCGCTGCTGCCTGCAAGTATTTTTACGGATAAGCCGCCATCTTTTATGACATCAGCAATATCAAAGTTTATTTCTCCTTGATCAAACATATTGTATTCAGTTTCAGTTAAGTTGAACGTTTTTTCAAGCAAGTGTTCCCTCTGTGTCTTGTAGAATATTATCATCTTGGCCTTGCCTGAAAAAACTGAGTTCACATCTGCCTTTAGCTGCAGCACGTTTTCCCCTATTCTTAATTCGTTTTTAGTGAATTTTAAAGACTGGTAGTTGCTGACAGTATCAGCATAAACAGGATTGTCATTTAATTCAGCTATAAGATTGCCTGCATTATTATCCAGCTGTAAATCAATCCTGCCTTCACTGAACGTTCGGTACTCATCCTCGCTTACTACAAATTTGAATTCATTAGGCTTATAGGAATAGCTGTTCTCGGCAATTTTTATGTTGTCAAGCTCGTATACAGCAGGTGCCCATAGCTTCCATGAGGATGAGTCTGCAAAAAATTCTATGGTCATATCATCCGCTAACATAGCCTTGTCAACAGCAATTTTATACGTGCCTAAAGCAAAGTTCTTTTTTTCAGCAATTTCGTCATTAACCCTTATAATAAGCGGTGCATAGTTGTTTGTCCTTATAATATCAAACCCTATTTCCAAGCTCTCAATGCCCTTTGAAGTCAGTTGGTATTTTATAGCATTGCTTCCAAACAGCAAGCCGTTGAATAATTCCTTGCCCTCTGCCTCATGAACAGTCTCGCCTTTTGTGTAGCTTGTATTTATGTCAATAGTATAGCGCGTAATCGCGTTTACATCCTCAGGCCCGACCAGGATAGTGCCATTAACACTATGCGAAATCCCCATGCCGCCCTGACCAAAGTGATAAGTTTGCGTGAAAGGTATTCCGCCGCCAAATAAGATCAGCATAACTACAAGTATTACAAGCCCGGCTGTCAGAAACATGATAAACTCATTAGCCACTGGTATCCCTAATTATTATTGCTCCGAAGAATATAAATCAGTAACTCCGAACCGCAGGAACCAAAAAACGAACTGAAGCACTGCTGTGCTTCTGTTTGATTCTCCTTCAGTTCTAGGTAATTCCTGATTCCTCCTACATAAAATATATTATTTTCTTTTCCAGATGCATTTTTTGATAAAACTTTTTCTTAAAAAGTTTTTTTGCTCAAGCCTTTTTTTCGTGGAAGGCGGAAGCCTCCGTTTTGGGTCAAGCCTTTTTCGTTTTTCCGGATGCGATTTTTGCATCAGCAAAAAGGGCATAATGCGAGGGGCAGGATTCGAACCTGCGAACGGACTAACCGACAGAATTTCTTAGTCTGGTTCTTGAGTATCGCTATCATCCTGCATCAAAACTCAAGGCAACATAGATGAACCTGCGCCTTTGACCAGACTTGGCTACCCTCGCCTATCTAGCAATTCTTATTATTAATAAGATAATTTAAAAAATTTAGAAAAAGACTACTTAAGCTCTTCGAGCTCCTTTCTAAGCTTTGCCAATTCATCCTGTAATTCGTTTAGTGAATCCTCTACTTGGCTCTCTTCTGGCTCCGCAGGACCAGCATGAAGCAATTCAGGCACATCAAATCCCTTAGGCCTCAGTAGCTCGTTGTCCATTTCAACTACCCTTCTCTCTAAGCGCTGTATGGTTGCCTTCATTATTTTTATGGCATCCATTCGCAAATTCTCTAGTTCCTGTAAAATATTGAAAAGCTGTTTTATGCCTGAGATAAAGACCTTCATCTCCTGGATCAGGGAAATTACGTCCCTGTATTTCTCAACCTTTACGAATAACGGAGCTTCCTTGCGCTCAGGCACTACAGGAATATCTTCGCTCATAGGCCCTAACTCAGATGTAAAATCTAACTCATTGTTGTATTCTGGTTCCGAAGGCTTAGCAATAGCTTCTTTTACGTCCTTGATGTCATAGTTCTTATCTTTTCTTGAAAATAACATCCTACCACTCTTTATAATCTATTTTAAACGTGCGGACTTAAATAGATTCTCGGATGCGGCAGCCGAGATTTGAACTCGGGTCTCGACCGATCTGCATTCTTCAGTCAGTTTTTGCTCGAGCTTTTTTCTAAAAAGCTCGAAATGGCAGGGTCGTGTCCTACCAGCTAGACTACTACCGCATAAAGAAAATATTCTAATCTATAAACTTAAATAAAGTTCCATTCGCTAAACTCAAATCTACAGAATTAAAAATACTGAAAGAAAATTAAGATGAGATGTCCTATGCAACCATGGACTAAAGTCATGGTATCTTTATGCATCTCAATTCGAAACGGTATAAATACCGCAGTATTAACTAAGGTGTTTCGAAAATGAAATCATCTTTGCTACCACTGCATTTAGACAGTGGTTTCTTTGTGGATTTATTTCTGACTTCTTGTCTTTGCAGTATCGGTTTTCTGTAGAAGTCAAAAATAAAAAGAAAATAAAAAAATACCTAAATCTTCACTTTCTTTACCCATCTCTTTGAGAGATCTGCTACAGCGTCCTTTAGTCCCAAACCTAATGCTATTGCAACTCCGAGGCCAACTGATGCTACTATTATTATCAGTATACTGTTTACCAGTATAGCTGAAATACCCAAGATTGGCAATGCTAGTGCAATAGACACGTATATGATAAAGAAGAATAATATCTTTGCTACAATACTTGCATATATTTTACCTGTCTTCTTCATCTGTCCCCTGATAAATTCTGCCAAGATGTAACCGACTACAACTATTACTGCTGCTCCTATTATATTAGGAACAAAGTCTGTTACACCGCCTATCCATTTTGCCAACGCTGGTATGCCTAAAACATTTTCGGAAAGAGCTGCTGTAATGAACGCTAGGTAAATCCACCATCGTATGACCAGTGCAAACAACCCGCTCATTGAAATAACGGGTTTTTCTGTCTCTGTCACATAATAGTCAAGTTTTACCTTGTCCAATACCTCTTTGACAACCCTGCCGAAAACCTTGCCTAGCACTAGACCTATTGCTAGCAAAATAACAGCTGATACCACATTAGGTATGAACGCCACTGCAGAGTCTGTAAGATTGGCTAAAATATCTACTAATTGTGCCATTCATTCACCTACAATAGTTTTGTAAATCTCCATTAATAAAGGTTTTGATAACCCTGAAAATGTTCAATTACGGAGAAATTACACAAAAAAGAGCTATTAACATTAATTTATCATCTTTTCTTTTTGAACCCAAGGGCCTTTTTCTTTTCTAAAGAAAAAGGGGCTTAGCGCTGGGAGCAGGATTTCCGGGCCGTTTTCTTTGAATCCTGGGGCCTTTCTTTTTTGAAAAGAAAGGGGCCATTCGAACCTGCGCGTCTCATAGAGACACTAGCTCTCAAGGCTAGCGCGTTTAATCCCAAACCTTCCGTTTTGATTAAACTTTTCTGAAAAGTTTAGTTTAACCAGGCTCCGCCATCCCAGCAATACCAAATTGACGCAAAACTGCCTGACGCACTTCGTGCGTCTGTTTGATTCTGCGTCAGTCTATAGGAGAATTAGCAGCATAATACTTAAAACTTTATTTATGCCGTCTTTTATGTATGCAAATATAAGCGCCGGGTGCAGGATTCGAACCTGCGCGTGCTGAAAGCACAGCAGTTAACTGGCAGATTTACGCACTTTAGTGCGTAATTGCGGATTCGAGACTGCCGCGTTAAACCGGACTCCGCCAACCCGGCACAGAATAATAATCAGTTCCTAAGCTTTAAAATAAATCATGACATCAGAAAGATTAGAATTTCTTTTATATATGCAGTTTTTGCTTGAGCTTTTAGGAAAAGCTTGAAAAGTGCGTAATGCGAGAATTCCGTTTCCATTTTTTCCAAATTTCTTTTACGGATGCGGTTTTTGATCGTTTTTTGCTTGAGCTTTTCCTAAAAGCTCAAAAAGGGCATAATGGCAGAATCAAAGCCTAGCAGTTTCCTGAGGAAACTGAAACAAATCCGAAGATTTATTCATTCTAAAGACCGAAATCTTTGAAATCTAAGTTGCTCTTCTGCCAACCAAACTGTAAAATTTAGCTCTGATGCTACTTAAAGCTTATGACAGGAGTTTTTCTGCCTGCCTTATCAGGCCTTCTAACTTGGCTTTTTCTATGCCTTTTAGTTTATTCATGTCAGCATCCATAAGATCCTTTAGGGTTATTATTTCATTATTCAATAAATAGCGCTTCATTTCTGCACTGCATCTCAGAATAGTTAATGGAAATAGTTTATTTGACTGTATGAGGCTTTCCAGAGCATCCTCATCTTTATAGCGCCATCCAGTCAAGCGTATATCCTTGGCTTCTGCATACATTTTTGCATGCTCAGAAAATTTAGTATTAGTTAACATCCACGCGTAATCAAAGTCGTACTTGTTTTTTCCATCGCGAAAACCGTCTTTTATATCCTCCAGCCTTGCCTGGACCTGAAGTAGGTTACCAAGACCGCAGAACCTGTGATAATTTACGTGGTGTTTACACTCTACTAGAAACATCTTGCTATCAGCAGCGATAATATCCACTTGATGCTCAACAGACCTTCCTCTCACGATAACATTCCATTTGCATTTATAGCCATGTGCTTCGAGAATACTTTTTGCATAAAGCTCAAAGCACCTGGAATCTAATTTGGATATGCTTTCCCTTAGGGTAAATAAAAGGGAAGACCTATCCCTTCTCTTTCTTAGCCCTGACAGTATCATCTCATATATCTCATGTGTTGTTGTGCCTTCCTGCAGATTCTTGCTTATCTCTTCTGCTATTTCTCTTGCAGTTTCGATGCTTGCATCTGCCCTAAGGCATGTCTTTATTATTTTATCCGGCTGGAACTCCTCTTCTTGGCCATCAGCTTTTATTACGTACATATACCTCCCCTTTTGCTGTTGCAAAAGTCGAGCGCCATATTATATTTACTGCCCTTTTGCTCCAAACCATTTTGTCTAGACCATATTATGTCGTATCCAAGTTTATTTCTTTCCTTTTTCGCTTAAGCCGTAACGAACTGACGCACTTTGGTGCGTCCATGTGCTCGGAAAAAGGCTTAATCACGTAAGCACAATAATCCTCACCCAGAGGGTTCTCATGTGTTAGTAATTTATTTCTGTTCATTTTTTCAAAGAATCCACGCATGGCGCGCATCGAATTCCCATGCGCAGAAATAGCAACATTAATCTTTTCATTCTGCATCCGTTTTATAATTTCTATGCAGAATGGGAAAACTCTTTTCTCAACCATCTTAAGACTTTCTCCATGTGGAGGAGGAAAATTATAACCCCTCCTGTATTTTACTGCTAATTCAGGATTTTTCTGCATCATCTTCAGCTTGCTTGTTCCGTTAAGATCCCCATAATTACGCTCAATGATCCTGTTGTCTATCTCTATTTTCGCATTGGGATGATATCTCAATACTATCCTGAGGGTATCCCTGCTCCTAACTAATCTGGAACGAATGCCTAAGTCAATTCTCTTGTCTTTCAGTTTTTTGGCAAGTATCTCTGCCTGCTTTATGCCCATCTCAGTAAGCCTTGATTGTCTCCAACCGGAAAATATCCTTCTCTTATTATCATAAGTCTCCCCATGCCGAAACAGATATAGCACAGAATATGTTCTCGATTCATTTTTTGGCAATTGCGGCGATTTGCCAGGCTTCTCTAATGATTTAGAAGCTGCCTGATATAATTTTTTATCGATCATCATACCCTCTCTATAAGCATCTTTCTTTCCTTGTGGTCAAGTATATAGAATATATGCATGGACCTTGCAGTCTTGTAAGCCTTATTAAGCTTCTGCCTTTTTTCTGCAAATATTGTAAATAGAATTTCTCCTTTCTTTACACTATCTCCAATCTTTTTGTTAAGCATAATGCCAGCTAATTTGTCTTTAGGCGCACCAGCTACCTTTGCAACATAAGCAATCCTATCATCGCTGACACCGGTTACTATGCCATCTGAACCTGATTTTATGCTAATTTTATGATCTGCAAAAGGTATGTCATCTGGCATTATCTTTGGATTACCGCCTTGTGCTCCGATTATCTGCCTTAGCTTTTTCTCTGCCATGCCGCTGTTCAATATTTTTTTTGCTGTTGCCACATTGCCCTTTCCGCACATGCGCAATAAAAGCCCTGCTAAAGAAGTTGCCTTGTCTAAAAGATCAGTTGGCTTTTTAATCCGCATAATAGTCTCCAAAGCCTCTTTCGCCTCAAGAGCAGGCCCTATTGCATAACCAATTGGCTGATTGCCATTTGTAATTCCACAATCCACTTTAATGCCAAGATCTTTGCCTAGCATTATGAATTTCTTTGCCAGTTTCTCTGCTTCTTCCTTATTTTTTATCTTTGCCTCTAACCCTACTGGTATGTCTATAACAACATATTTTGATCCAGCAACCTTCTTCTTGCTCATAACCGAAGGTAGTAGTAGCGGATCAAGCGAAAGCGGATGCTCTATCTGTATAAATAAGTCATCTGCAGGTGCTAAATCACCTGCCCCTCCCCAAACCAAACAACCACCTACTTTTTTTACAACCCTCTTTATTGATTTTATATCTAATTCCACCGGAGCAAGTATTTCCATTCTGTCAGCTGTCCCAGCTGGAGAGGTTATACTACGGGAAGATGTCTTTGGTATAGTCAAACCAGCAGCAGCTATTATTGGCACAAGCAGAAGCGAGGTCTTGTCACCGCTCACGCCACCTATACTATGCTTGTCAACAACTGTGCCATGAAATGCAATTTTTTTGGACGTAGCTACCATTGCCTTTGACAAAGCAGCTGCTTCATTCATTGTTAGCCCGTGTATATGCAAAGCAGTTATAAATGCTGCCATCTCAAGATCATTTAAATTGCGATCAAGAACATCATCAACTATGCATCTTATCTCATTAGCAGCAAGCTCGCCACCGTCTATCTTCTTTCTTATATAATATTTGCTTGCAAGGGTTTCTCGTGGCTCAGCCTCTACAGTATCGCCTGTCTTTAGTCTTAGCCGTTCACTGACCTCTTTATAGACAACGATATTTCCCTCTTTTACAAATTTCTTTGTTGTGTTAACAACAACTGTTAGCTTTTTACTGCCCTTTCTCAGAACTATGCGCTCAAGCGGATGCACACCAAATTCACGTGCATCCTCCTCGTTTATAATAGCTATGGTCTTTCCACCTGCATCCAATCCCAAAACGTGAACACGGAGTTTCATACTTGCTTCAACTCCCTCAAAACCTGTTCTGGTTTTTTTGTGCCATCTTCAGTTATCACGCCGTTTATAAATTTCCACGGTGTGACATCAAATGCTGGATTAAGTATTTTCACGCCTTTTATTTTCCTGTGAACCTCGCTAGGCTTTCTCATCTCTATTACTAATCGCCTGCGCCTGTCATATTTTAATGTGGACGCTGCGATATAAAACGGGATGCCGCGCTCCTTGGCAGCAACAGCAAGTAGATATGTTCCTATTTTATTTACAATCCCATCCTTCCTTATAGCATCAGCGCCCAAAATTAAAATATCGCTCATTGATATGCATGGATGCGAGAGCGCAAGCCCTGCTGCATCATCTGTTACAAGAATAACCTCTATGTTCTTTATTTCAGAGAGCTCCTTGACAGTCTTTATTCCCTGATGCATGGGCTCAGTCACATCAGCAATAACAGTGAATTTCTTGTTTTCAGCAGCCTTTTTTATGATATCCATTACATTTGATGAGTGGCAATGCGTTTGAACTGTACTATTGTTTTTTATCAGTTTCTCGCCATAGTTTGATATTTTTTCTTTATTATTTTTTATTTTATTCAGAAGCTCATCTATCTTTCTAAAGGATTTGTCCCTTCTTAGTTCTCTTATAACATTGTACAAAGCAACTCCAGTTGGCCTGGCAGCAATCAGACGGTCACACTCCAAATCAAATTTATGGCCAAACCCGTTCTTCTTTGCAAAACCCTTCAGATATATCAAAGAATGCTCAGCAATATTGATAGCTCCCTGTATCTCCAGATTCTTGATTCTAGTAAAGATATCCATGTTAAATTAATAGAAAAAGAAGCATATTAAGTTTTCATTTACTCCAAAAAATTACTCAATGCTCATGTGATCAGAAAGCGATGGGGCAGCATAAACCTTAAACACGCCATCACGGACTTCCTTCCGTGATAAACGTCTATTCCAGATATTATTCAATACAATAGAATGATCTCCACCCAAAAAGCTATGAAAGAAGGCTTCCTCAGTCACATTATCTTTTTTGCTATAACTAATACGATGATCTACCTCACCTACTCCACAAAGCATGTTTAAGTCTCTTATTGCTTCCTTGAATATATTATCAGAACTCCTGTAGTCAAACCTGATTGTATGCATTATTATATCTCTTTTTATTTCATTACAATGAACACCAACAGCTTTGCATAAATCATAAACTGAAGCTGAATTGTCTTTTTTATACTCATCAACTATCCTGCCTAATTCTTCATAAGTAAGAGTGCCACGCTTATTCACAAGATACATCCAGATATGCCTATTTGTAATAGGAGGTGCTGATAAAATACCATCTGCATAACTCTGTTCATTTTCCTTAACACAAACCATTACAGACACCTTTTTTTATTAGTATGAGTATTATCCGATATAAGAATTTAAGACGTAGACCTTTGCAAAAGACTTAAGTAGTTTTTTCACTGCTTCAATGCCTCAACACCAGGCAGCTTCTCACCAGCAAGATAAGTAATAAGCGCACCGCCTGCAAGGCTTATATAAGAAAACTTGTCAGCAGCTATTCCAAACTCCTCTAAAGACTCGCCTGCATGCCCCCCGCCTATTAGCGTGAACGCGCCAGAATCAGCCACTGCATTCAGTATCTCTATCGTCCCTTTCTGCATGCTTTTCTTCTCGACAACACCCATAGTGCCTCCAACAAGGATGGTCTTGCTCTTGCTGATTATGTTTTTATACTCCTCTATTGTCTTTGTGCCAATATCCTCTATATCCTTGTCTATAGGCAATTCGTTTATCGTAATCTCCCTTCTTCCGTTGTCATCAAATGCAAAATCCACAGGTGTCTTTATATTTTCGCTTATCAGCCCTTTTACTGCTGCCAGGGAGTCCTTGTATTTACTTTCTATCAGCTTGTTGCTCTTGCCAAGATTTTTTCCGCGTGCAATCAAAAACAAATCAGCAACTATGCCACCTGTAAGTACATAATCAAATCTTCCGCTCTTCATAGGCTTAAGCTTCTCCTCAGGCTTTGCACCGCCTAAAACAAAGGTCATGGGCTTTTCCGGATTTTCTATCTTCGCTAATGAAGTTAACTCTCGCTCCATAATCCTTCCTGCAACAGCTGGCAGGTTAACAAAACCTACAACAGATGCCTGGGCCCTGTGCGAAACAGAGAACGCATCATTAACAAAAACATCTGCCTCGTTGCTCAGCGTCCTTATATACTCGGTTTCTGCAAACTCCTCAGGCTTTAGTTTTTCCATTTCCTCTTTAACAGAGCGCACATTATCAAGAAGCAATGCCTCGCCGCTCTTTAGTTTTCTTATTTCACTAACTGCTAATTCCCCGTAAACATCTGCGACGAATTTTACTTGTTTTCCAATATACTTGCTTAGCAGCTTTGCATGCTGCTCCATATTCGTGTAATCCTTGTCTCCAGGCCTTCCCTGATGCGCAAGAATAATCACAGCTGCGCCAAAATCCATAAGCTCCTTTATGGTTTCAGCATGCGCCTTTATTCTTGGCGAATCTTGGACAACGCCATCAACAACAGACGAGTTTATGTCTATTCTTACCAGAACCCTCTTGCCGCGGAAACCCATATCATCTATTGTCAGGATTTTTTCCATAGGTGTTAACACCCTATTTGCTACCTATTTTTTCCAGCAAATCTATCATCCTGCAAGAAAAGCCATATTCATTGTCATACCATGCAAGAACCTTTACAAGGTTGCCTGCTATTACGCTTGTCGAAAGTGCATCAAATACAGCTGAATATGGATTGCCTATAATGTCAACAGAAACTATTGGATCCTCAGTATATTGTAGAATGCCTTTTAATTCACCGTCTGCTGCAGCTTTAAATGCCTTGTTTATCTCCTCTTTTGTTGTAGGTTTTTCTGTTTCTACAACTAAATCTACAACTGACGCATCAGGCACAGGCACACGCATTGCTATGCCATCCAGCTTTCCTTTAAGCTCAGGCATAACATCGCCTATAGCAGAAGCAGCGCCTGTTGATGTAGGTATAATAGACATAGCAGCTGCTCTTGCGCGTCTCAAATCCTTGTGAGGCAGGTCGAGAATATTCTGGTCGTTTGTGTATGCATGAACTGTTGTCATAAAACCTCGCTTCACGCCAAAGTTTTTGTGAAGCACTTTTATTGTCGGCGCTAAGCAATTTGTCGTGCATGAAGCCATTGAAATGATATTATGCTTCACAGGGTCATAGATGCTCTCATTTATTCCAAGAACAATCGTAGCATCAGTCCCTTTTGCAGGAGCTGATATCAGAACCTTTTTTGCACCTGCTTTTATATGCTTGGAGAAACCGTCTCTGTCGCGGAACGCGCCTGTAGATTCAATAACCCAATCAACTCCCAGATCCTTCCATGGAAGGCGTTCCGGATCCTTCTCGCATAATATCTTTATTTCTTTATTACCAACTATAAGCGAATTTCCTTTTACTTCTACCTTCTCGTTAAAAATGCCGTGAACAGAATCGTATTTTAGTAAGTGGGCCATTGTTTTGATATCGCCCAAGTCATTTATAGCAACTATCTCAATGCTGCTTTTTCTTGCAAAAGCCGCCCTTAACGTTATTCTTCCAATTCTGCCAAAACCATTGATTGCAACCCTCATCCTAATCACCCCTTAATCTATTTATCTTGTCCTATTATAAATATTTTAAGTGAGTCTATGATTATAAAAAAGCATGACCTGGATTCGTTTATAGATGCCTTAATAAAAAGGTATGATATATTTGCACCTGTAGGCAGAACTTTCGAAAAGATTGAAAACGCAAAAGATATAAAACTTGATAAGAAAACTGCCTTCTCTGCAAGAAAGCTGTTCTTTCCGGACAAGGAAAAAATATTCTTTTTTAGGCAAAAACCAGTGCCTCACATAGAAAAAACAAAAAAGAGGGTATTGTTTGGTGTCAGGCCATGCGACATGAACGCCATAGCATATCTTGATAAACTGCTAAAGGATGACCCATATTACAAAGAAAAAAGAAAAAACACCTTAATATTCGGCATACAATGCATAAAGCGCCTTGACGATAACTGTTACTGCCATATAACTGATACCTTCCAGACCAACAACTATGACCTGCTTTTCATAGAATCAAAGGATGATTTCTTCATAGTTACTGGCTCTGAAGTCGGCAGAAAGATAATCAGTAAGTTTAAGCACCTAAAGAAAGCAAAGGTCAGGGACATAGACATTCTCATGGAACTCATAAGAAAAAGCTTTGTCATGCGAAGCAGGGCAAGAATAGAAATAAATGATAAAATAATAGAAGATTTTGCCAGGCGCTGCGTAAGCTGCTCTGCCTGCAATGCAGTCTGCCCAACCTGCGTATGTTTTTATGATGAAGATAAAATAGGCTTATGCCTTAAACCAGAAGAAAGAATAAGATACTGGGACTCATGCCAGCTGCAAAGATACACGCGAGTTGCAGGCAATTTTGTATTTCGTCCAGAACGGCAGCAAAGACTGAAAAACTGGATCCATTGCAAGCTTGGCTACAGTAAAGAAAGAGTCGGCATGCTTGGCTGCGTTGGCTGCGGCAGATGTGTCAGCGTCTGCATGGTCGATATAAATATGTTCCACGCGTTAAGGCAGTGATCAAATCGACGCATGAAGTGCGTCAGGCAGGTTAGAGGTATTAATTTATGACAATTAACCAGTATGAACCAGAAATGGTAAAAATAAAAAAAGTTGTAGATGAAAACCCAGAAATAAAGACCTTTGTACTAGAGAAAAAAATGCATTTCTTGCCAGGCCAATTTGTCCAGGTATCATTGCCTGGCTTCGGCGAAGCGCCAATATCAATAAGCTCTTATCCAGACCTAGAGCTAACCTTCAGACCTGTTGGATCTGTTACAGACGATCTCTACAAAATGAGGCCTAGAAATAAAATTGGAATAAGAGGGCCGTATGGTAATCCTTATCCATTTGATTACCTCAAGGGCAAAGACATCCTTCTGATATCCGGCGGTTGTGGTCTTGCGCCAATACGCTCTTTTATTGATTACTATCTCCTGAATAAGAAGCATTTCTCCAGCCTGGTATTATTCTACGGAGCAAGAAACCCAAAATCTATAATATACAAGAATGAGCTAGAAAAATGGAAAAAGCATTTTTCTGTTCATGTAACAGTCGATGAAGCAGACAAGAATTGGAAAGGCAATGTAGGAGTTGTAACAAAGCTACTGGGGAATTTTAAAATGCCCAAGAACCCTGTAGCTATAGTTTGTGGTCCACCAATCATGTTTAAGTTCGTTTCCCAGATGCTTAACGTAAAAGGCGTTAGCGATGATAAAATAATAGTTTCTTTTGAAAGAAATATGCGCTGCGGCATTGGTAAATGTTTCCATTGTAATATAGGAAGCAAGCTGGTCTGTAAAGACGGGCCTAATTTCAAATGGAGCGAAGTAAAGGGTTTGGAATAATTTATAATATTCCTTAAGGGAATGAGGGTAAAGGGAGAGAACCGTAGGTTCTTCTCCTTTATGGAACGAAGTAAAGGGGTTGGAATAGGATTTAAATGAAAAAAAAGATGGGAATATTTTCGTTCGCATGCTGCGAAGGCTGCCAGTTGCAGATATTGGATCTTGGCTCAAGCCTGCTAAAATTGTTAGGTGTAGCTGATATAACCTATTTCAAATTAGCTCAGGAGAAAAATATTTTTGATAAATTCGACATAGCGATTATCGAAGGTGCAATCAGCAATAAGAAAGAGCTAGAAGAGCTAAAGCAAATACGAGCAGCCAGTAAATACCTTGTTGCTATAGGCGCCTGCGCAGTTTCTGGCGGTATTCCATCACTAATAATTGAAAAGACGCGGAAAAAAACCTTCGGCGTTGATAAGTTCGTTAAAGTCGATTATCATATTCGTGGCTGTCCAATAGATAAAGAAGAATTCGAAAAGATAATCATTGGTTTCTTAGTTGACAAAAAAGAGCCGGAAATAAATCATCCTGTCTGCGTAGAGTGCAACGAAAAGGAGATACAATGCTTATTCAAAAAAGGCCTGCCTTGTTTAGGACCAGTAACAGCAGCTGGCTGCAAGGCGATATGCCCTGAAAGCAACACGCCATGCGAAGCATGCAGAGGCTTAATAAAAGATGCCAATATAGCATCAGTTGTAAATGAATTCAAGAAAATGGGATTATCTGAAAAGGAAATATTAGATAAGCTATACAAATTCAATCCGATTGATAGAAAAGAGGCGGAGAAATGCATCTAGGTGATATTACCATAGACAACATGTCCAAGGTTTATGGGCATGCTGGACTTGACATAAAGATCAGGAACAATAAAGTAAAGAGCGTTCAGATAAATCTCACAGAAAGCTCAAGGTTCTTTGAAACCTTAGTCAGGAACAAGAAATTCGACCAAGTAAGTTCCATAGCATCCAGAATATGCGGTATTTGCTCGCCATCACACAACGTAACATCAGTTATGGCTGTAGAAAACGCGCTTGGGGTCGAGCCATCTGAACAAACAAAAAAATTAAGAGAACTGTTTGTATGCGGCGGATATGTGCAAAGCCATTCTTTGCACTCTTACTTCCTGGCATTACCTGATTATCTTGGTTACAACTCAATTCTTGACATGGCAGGCGATTATAAGGCAGATGTTGAAAGAGCCCTGCGACTAAAGAAGCTTGGCAACGAAATAGCTGCCTGCATAAGCGGAAGGGATGTACATGCAGCAACTACTATAGTAGGCGGCTTTACAAGCCTGCCAACAAAAGAAAAACTAAACAATCTGCTAAAATCACTGAAAAAAGGCAAAGCAGATGCCATGAAAACAGCAAAGCTTTTTGCTTCTCTGAAAAAACCACAGTTCGAGAGAAAAAGAAACTTTGTAGCACTGCACCATAATGATGAATATGCAATAGTATTCGGAAAAGTGTGCAACGGAAATGAGCACATGCAACCTAAAAACTATAGAGGCCGGCTGAGCTTAGAAAACCGGTCTTATTCAACATCAAAGTTTGTGAAATTCGATAAAAAGGAATTCATGGTCGGGCCTTTAGCAAGGATTAATACAAACCATAAAAACCTGTCAAAGGATGCAAGAACTGCAATAAAAATTATGAAACTTGAAATACCAAGCCACTCGCCCTTCAGCAGCAATTTAGCAAGAGTTGCTGAATTAGTACACTGCATTGACAAATCAATAGAAATAATAAAAAACATCAAATTAAAAGAAGAGCGTGCCTTTGATTTCAGTAAAATGAAAAATAAAAGGAACCATTATGAAGGTTGTGCAGTAACAGAAGCTCCTCGTGGAGTCCTGTATCATAGCTATAAAATAAACATGAAAGGCATAATAACTGGCGCAGATATAATAACGCCAACAGCAAAGAATCTGCTAAGCATAGAAAACGATATTCGGCAGTTCGTTCCAGCAATATTGAAAAAGCCCAGAGATAAAATAATAATAGAGCTCGAGAAGCTGGTGAGAAGCTATGACCCATGCCTGTCGTGCTCCACTCACTTTCTAGAGGTGAATTTCTTATGATATCTGAAACCATCTTAAAAAAGGTCTATAAGCCAAGAAAAGACTGGTCGCGCAAGTATGATTTCGGATCATTGCTGATAATAGGCGGGTCAAAATTGTATCATGGCTCGCCTGCGCTTGCAGCCATGGCAGCCTTGCGAACAGGCGTTGATCTCGTAACAGTAGCTGCGCCAGAAAGAGCAGCAAACCTAATAGCAGCCGTGTCGCCTGATTTAATAACCTACCCGCTAAGAGGCGATCGCATAACTAATCTGCATCTGAGGATATTACTGCAGCTAGCAGAAAAAAAGACAGCAGTTGTCATAGGCGGCGGTATGGGCAGGGAGCATGACACCTTGCACGCAATATTAGATTTCCTCAGGGTAAATAAACTGCCTGCTGTGATAGATGCAGATGCCATACATGCTGTTGCCAAAAACAAAAGTGCAATAAAAAATAATTGTATACTGACTCCGCATTTCGGGGAATTCTATGTACTAACAGGGATAAAAGCAGCAGAAGACCTGAAAAGCGTGGTGCAGTTGGAAGCCAAAAAAATAAATGCAACCATACTTCTTAAAGGGCATATTGACACCATATCCAATGGTGCAAAAACTGAAGAGAACAAAACAGGCAATGTGTTCATGACCAAAGGAGGAACAGGCGATACCTTAGCAGGCATATGCGGCTCATTGCTTGCCCAGGGCATTGAGCCCTTTGATGCAGCATGCGCTGCTGCCTACATAAACGGCAAAGCAGGCGACTTAGCTGCCAGGGAAAAGAAGCAGTCGCTCCTAGCAACAGACCTTATAGCAAAGCTTCCAGAAGCCCTAGAGTAATTTCTTTACATCCTTTATTGTTTTGTCGTCTATCCTCATAGGAATGCCTATTATCTTTAACTTGTTTATTTTTCCTATTTTTTTCATCAGCTTAAGAAAAAATCCAGCATCAAAATCATGAAGCGTATTGAGACGCCGCTCCCTAAGATCATCTATACCCAGAAGGCACGGTTTATCAATACCCTTAACTGCATCCATTACTACAATATCCTCATCAAAAGCAAGGATAGCATCTACTGTGCCTGTCTTCAAAAACTTTATCCCAGGAAAATCATCCTTAATCTTATCCACAACATCCCAAGCCTGCCTGTCGTTTAGCGAACCGAACGCAAGAACCCTCACCTAAACACCTGTTGTGAATTCGCTTCTTATTTTAACAGCCAGATAAGCGCCTATAAGTATGAGAGCAGCGCCAACAAGCTGCAATGCAGCTATAGGCTCGCCTAAAACCATTATGCCTAAGATAATAGATATGACTGGGGCCAGTAGTAGCAACGTTGATGCCTTCGACACATTTATCAATTTTATGCTGTAGTACCAGCAGAAGACATAAGCAAAGAGTATTACTGTGGAGATGCAGACATTAATTATTTGTTGTGTTGTAAGAGAAAAAAGTGATTCAAAAGTACCAAAAACTGCAAGAAACGCAAAAAGCACTATAGCACCTATAAACATTCTAGCGAACGAGACAATAAAATTAGACTCGCCCTTTATCATAGCCTTTTTTGCAATAATGCTCTCAACAGCCCAAAGAAATGCAGCACCTATAACCATAAGGTTGCCAAGCGATGGATTAACCCATAGTTCAGCCGGACTTATGGTAGCTGAATAGATTGCAATTGTTCCAAAAAACATCAGAAATAACGCAGATGATTGCTTTCTTGTTATCTTCTCCTTCAAGAAAACAAACGCAAGCACAGCTATATATAGAGGCATTGTTTTGTGCAGAAATGCCGCATTGCCGCCAGTTGTTAGTTTTAATCCAGAAAAGAATAGCAGGAAAGCAAATGCACCGCCAATTACACCTATAGTCAGTAAGTATTTCCAGGAAACCTTAGCTTTAATCATGCCTTTGCCTTGATAGGATATTATCAAAAAGAACACGATGCCAATAATCAAAGCCCTGACTGCAGTAAATACAGTCGGCTCCATATCAACAATGAAGATCTTGTTGGCTATTATGGCAAAACCGCTTATGCATGCAGCCAGTAATGCGAGTATTGTGCCTAGCGTCTCTTTCTTCATTTTCAAAATGCCTCATAAATTATACTTTTGAATTGAGATGCAATAAGACATTTAATGCATCTCATAATAATCAATATTGTTATCTTATTACTTATATTTATTCCATAAACTCTTGAAAACGTTGTGAGTTATCTTCTCAATGCAATAATTATAATGTACAGTGACCAAATCATTTATTGCTAAATCGGGAATGAATTCTTTCCTTAATCTCCTATTTCCAATCGGAGTAAGAACAAGCACCTTACCTGCCTTTTCCATCTTAATTACCCTTCCAGGATAAACCTTGCAGAGTTGCGTATCAAAATCCTTGTATATCTTATGTCGCCAACTAATCGCTCTGCTATGCTCACTCCAAAAGTATTTCCTTATAACTGATTTATCAATACCTTTTTTTCTCATCTTTTTAGAGATTATATAGCACATGTTTGCTGCTATCCTGAAGGTATTTTCTATGCCTCTGACTTCCTTTCCCTTCATTAAAGCTGATTTTATACTGTCAAGTCTAGCCTTGCTTAATTTTTTCCTCTTAATTAAGACATTCCCGCATGGTATAGCATATTTCAGAAAAAGCTCTTTGCTTTCCTTGGAATCAAAAACTATTTTCATACTATTTACCTTTTAAAAACCTTTTAGGTTTTTGAAATCAATGTATTTATACATTCTACTTAAGCTTACTCAGAACCCTTTTTGCCTCTTTCTCTGTTAGTTTCTCCATGACATAACCAGAGTAAGCTAGAATGTAGTCGCCCTTTTTTACTTTAACCAAATCAGTACTAATCCTCATCTCTTTTCCGGCAAAATCAGCTATTGCGTATCTGCCTTCTATCTTAACAACCCTTCCTGGTATAGCTAAACACATAGGCATCCTGAATAATATTTATAGGAGCAAATTTAATAGATATAGAGGTGGTATGTTCGGTGGTATCCAAACCAATAAAAACAGACCTTAATTCGCTGAAGCGAATAGCCAAGCACAAAAGAAAGCTGGTAAAGGAAATGCTCGTTGATGGGAAAAACATATTCAAAAACATGAAAGGCTACGAGAACCATGTAAACTATGATTTGTATGACATGCCTCCTGAGATAACAGGCTTCAAAAACCTTATCCTTAACATGAATGTAATACAGCCTGGAAGAATTGGTGACGAGCACAAGATGACAACAGGGCATTCACACGCAAAGCAGGATGAATATTATTTCTTTGTAAAGGGCAGAGGCAAGGCTGTGCTGAAGTCCGGGAAAAAACAGTACGTATTCAACGTCAAGCAGCATGATCTTATTACAGTGCCGCGTGGCTATTGGCACAGGCTGATAAACACAGGCAAAAGCGAGTTCGTGTTCATAGATATCTTCTCAGGCAAGCTTCCAAAATCAAGAAAGTGATTTAATTATCTTCACAACAGCCTTAGGCACGCAATCCTCCCACTTCTTTTTGCTTCTCATCAGTTTTCTGATTCTGGTTGCATTATATATCCTTGGCTTTAACATTCTCTGCTCCAGAATACTAAACTCACTAAAACATTTTTTAGTCCATGCATTCCTTGTAACAACAACATCAAACTTAGCCTTTTTTATGATATTCTTTACCCATTGTTGATCCGAATTAGTATCAGGAATACTTATTATTCTGTACTTGCTTCTATAATTCTTTAGCACAGCATTGATCATTTGCTTTCTTTGTGCAAATGTATAAGGATTTTCTTTATCCTTTTTGTTTATACTTCCAACAACAATTACTGTCTTGTTAAATTTCTTTAGAATCGATTTTATCGCATGTTCATGTCCCTTATGAAAAGGTTGGAATCTTCCGACAAAAAGAACAATAGCCATTAGAAAACCTAGATCAAACTCACAAGATCTTCCATAACTGTTCGCGGATTAACTGCCTTGGTCACAGCTGATGCAAGAAGAACCCCCTTTGTGCCAAGATCAATAGCAGCTCTGACATCCTCGCCATTGGATACGCCAGCACCGCAAAGCGGAATTGAACTTGTCTTGCTAATTGCTTCAGCAAACTCCTTGACAGCATCCGGCTCTGTCTTGGATATAGATTTTCCAGAGCTTATCAAACTTGGTTCCTCAAATGCAATATAATCAGGCTTGTACGCAGAAACAGTTTTTGCATCTTCTATAGTAGGTGCGCAGCAGATCGTTGTTAAGCCCACATACTTTGCCCTTTCTATGCAGGCAGCTATGGTCTTCATATCTAATCTTCTTTCAGCATGATTTATCAGCGTACCAAAGCATCCAGCATCTTTCACGCTCTCAGGCAATATATGCCCTGTATTAGAGCCGAATTTTACAGGGTCTATGTGCTGTGCAAATACAGGAATCTTCACAGCATCTGCTATTGCTTTTAAATCAGTAAACTGTGGGCAGACGATGACATCAGCTTTGCCTACAAATTCCTCTATTATCTTTGCAAGCTCGACTGCCTTTTTTCCAGTTGCTGTTTCATAGGTCTTGAAATTTATTACAATTATTGGAACCATTTCTTCTTACCTCTATATCTATTGTAAGCGAAAATAATTAAACATGAAAGGAAATAAGAAACTGGCAGTCCTATAACCAAAAATCCTGACAAGAATTCCATTAGAGCAGTACTTGATAAAGTATTTTCAGAACTTCCCCAAGTAAAATACCATCCTATTAAACCACCAAAATCAGTATTCGGACATACGCAGACTTCATCCATGCATTGTTCACAAACTATTCCATTCCAGTAAGGAAATGGAAAAAATAAAAGAATAATTATAGTCAGAGCTGCTTTCTCTTTGTTCGGTTTTAAAACTTCCTTCCAGCTCATCCTAGATCTTTTCCCATCTATCCTTTATCTTTGCTTCTACTTTCGGAAGGCTTGTGTATTCCATCTCGCTCATCGGCAGGCGATGCGGCTCAAATGGCCCGTGCCTTCTCATGTACTCAGCTATCTCATTAGCTGTCTGCCTTGCCTTGTCATATGCAGGGTCGTCAAACAAATCAGCAGGGCCAATCAATTTTCCGTTTGCTATCTGGAAACCTGCAGCAATCACCCTTGGTGGCCCATCGAACCTTGTGCATTTTGCATCCTTGAATGAAACAGGCATTAACGGCCCATGATGACTACCACGCATCCACCCCATTACAAGATGCGGAAATGCAAACGGCTCCAAAACCTCGCCTAATGCAGGCAGACCACTCTGAGACCTTACAACGCACACAGGGTCATCCTTGCCTACATATTTTCCAGCTATTAAACTTAGTTTTTGTGTGGAAGAAACAGCAACAATCTCCTTGCCCTTAAGCACATGCTTGACGCAGTACCTGTCAGGCGAACCTATAAAAGCTAATAGCTCATAAGATTCATCAGGGCAGTGTAAAATTACTTTCTTGTGCTCAATAACATCATGCACCTCAAAATCAAATCCCTCGTTCATGGTCGGGTCAATTATTAAGCCTGCTGTATTGAACGGGTCAGCAAACATTTTATAGAGGGACATGTTCCAAGCGCCGGCAGAGGTCTTGTCTGCCATGAAAACAACAACAGGCTCGGACTTCCGCTCCTCGAACTGCATCTCAGCAACACCAGGCCCCATGCCCTTTACATTGCCTGAAAATGCATCAGCAAGCAGGTCCTGACCTGCGCCATATAATTTTAATTTTTTAGCCACAGCAGTTGCAGCAACAAAAACATCCCATGCAAGCTTATGTATTTTTTCATTATCAACGCCCTCATTGTGCGTCATTATCAGTTCTAAGTCATCTCCACAGTGTGTAACATAAAAATCTGTAAGAATCTTCTGTTTTTTTAATTCGT
>CAIKBN010000092.1 GCA_903825675.1 uncultured archaeon | reverse complement strand
TACCTAAGGCGATTATATGGACTGGGGAAAGAAGAATCGTTTGTCACAATTGATACAGAAAGACGGCCATTGCATGTTTATGCCTATAGACCATGGCTATTTTCAAGGCCCTACAACAAAATTAGAGAAGCCTGGCGAAACAGTAAAGCCGCTTCTTCCTTATTGCGATGCTATTTTTGTTACGCGAGGCGTGCTTCGCTCTTGCATAGACCCTGTTAACACAAAGCCAATCATACTCCGCGTATCAGGTGGTACAAGCATGGTTGGTGAAGATCTGGCTAATGAGGAAATTACAACCTCAATAAAAGAAGCAGTACGACTAAACGCAAGTGCTGTTGGGCTTTCCGTATTTATAGGAAGCAAGTACGAAAAACAGACACTAATGAATCTAGCAAATCTTGTTAACGAAGCTGAAGATTATGGCATGCCTGTCATGGCTGTAACTGCTGTTGGCAAAGAGCTCGAGAAACGAGACGCCCGCTACCTGGCATTAGCCAGCAGAATTGCTGCAGAGCTTGGTGCAACCATAGTCAAGACCTACTGGTGCGAGAACTTTGATAAGGTTGTGAATGGCTGTCCTGTGCCTGTTGTCATGGCAGGAGGACCTCAGACAGAAACAGAACAGGAGGTCTTTGACTTCGTCTATGACGGCATGCAAAAAGGCGCAATCGGCATAAATCTCGGCAGGAACATCTGGAAGCATGACTATCCAATAGCCATGGCCAAAGCATTGCGCGCAATTGTCCACGAGAACGCAACAGCCAAAGAAGCTGGCCAGATCTTTAATGCAGAGAAAAAGCGCTAAACCTTAGTATAATATGGTATATGAAAATCTTCACCCTTCATTATCATTTCACCACGGTCTGAACTGAGTACCATAAGCCCTCTGGTAGAATCGGTCTGTCCTATATATGAAACTGCTCCAAGATCATATTCTCTTTGAAGTTCGATCATATAAGTAAGCGGGAAAATAGAACCTAATTCTCTAACACCAATGAAATTAGCAATGTCAGGATTATAAACGCCATGCCGCTCTGCTATATGCTCTTCAAGAGTCTTTCCACCAAATACATGCAGCTCTGATTTGCCATGACTCCAAGCTGGATCTTTAATTTTCCACATAACAGCTAACATTTTCTTTGGCATAATAATCAAGGTATTAATATACATTTAATGGATTTAAAGCCATTCAACATTATTTCTTCTTATGCGCGTAGCAATGTATTACAACAACAATGATATCCGCATAGAAGATATGCCAAAGCCAACTATAGGTAAAGGCGAGCTTTTAGTAAAAGCCATGGCCTGCGGTATCTGCGGCAGCGATGTCATGGAATGGTACCGCATAAAGAAAGCGCCGCGAGTTCTCGGCCATGAAATGGCAGGCGTGGTTGCTGAGAGCGAAGGCACTCAGTTTAAAATCGGCGATCGAGTATTTGTTTCTCATCACGTGCCTTGCGGTTCATGTCATTATTGCAGAAACGATCATCATACTGCTTGCGAGACGCTTCACAAAACAAATTTTGACCCAGGTGGCTTTGCTGAGTTCATTCGTGTGCCAGAAATAAATGTAAAAAGCGGTGTTTACCTCTTGCCCAGCAACGTCTCATTCGAACAAGCTACCTTTATAGAGCCGCTTGCCTGCGTTCTTCGCGCTCAAAAATTAGCAAAAATAAAAAAAGGTGATACAATATTAGTTTTAGGCAGCGGTATCTCAGGCGTCCTTCACATCCAGCTGGCAAAATTGTATGGCGCTAAAATATTTGCAACAGACATCAATGAATATCGCATAACAATGGCTAAAAAATTCGGCGCAGATTATATATTAAATGCAAAGGAAAACATACCAGCAAAACTCATGGAATCAAATGGCAGGTTAGCAGATCATGTTATAGTCTGCGCAGGTGCATTATCAGCTGCAAAGCAGGCACTGCAATGCGCTGATCGCGGCGGAACAATTTTGTATTTTGCAGTTCCAGAACCAGGAATAGACCTTAATATTCCCATAAACGATTTCTGGAGAAACGAAATCAGGATCATGACATCTTATGGAGCAGGACCTGACGACCTGAAAGAAGCGCTAAAGCTGATCAGCAATAGCAAAATAAACGTCAATGACATGATTACCCACAGCCTAGGCTTAGCAGAAACAGGCATTGGTTTTAAACTTGTTGCCGGCGCTGGCAATTCGATGAAGGTTATAATTAAGCCGCAGGAATAATTACGGGGCAATTGTAATTCTTTTTTTATCTACCTGAAAAGTAGACATTTTTTCCGTCCGATGCTTTAATTCCAACAAGCTCTATCCCTGTTCTACCGTCAGCTGGTTTTCCAACCAACCCTACAACACGTGCCTCAACACCGTATCCAACACTAGCTATTTTGGCTAATGCCTTATCTGGATATTTTGTAGTTACAAACCCATCGTTTCCCATTGGCCATTTTGCATATGCTACCTCTAGCGGCATATTGGAAAATTCAGCAAGTGCGATTTCTCTTGGATCAGGAGGGAAGATATCATCAAGCCTAACATAAAGACCCTGCTTTGCAAGCGGCTTTGCCAGCTTTCCATTAAATGCACCACCGCTCATATGATAGACGCTTGTCACACTATCACTTTCTATCAAAGGGTAGAATACCGGAAACAGCAATATCGATGGTGATGCAAGGAACTCCAGAAATCTCTTCCCCTCTTCAGTCTCATGCCACCTCTTACCGAACTTCTCAACCATAATTCTTCTCTTGTCGGTAATCCCGTTCGATCTTGGATTTGGTTTTCCTCGTATGGCGATTAAATAATCTCCTGCCTCTGGCACCAAAGGATTTTTCAAGCGTTCTTCATCAATAACACTTACAGCAGAACCGCTTACATTAAAAGCAAATTCATTCTCATCCCATCCCTTTAACCTCTCTTCTACATCTTCATGATACAACCAGTATCCAAAATAGCCAAGGTCTTGTGATATTCTGAATGCATAATGATCCAAATCCCATCCGTATATATTTCCGTTGCGTTCGACAATATCATGGACCACCATGGGAATGGCACCGCTCTTTGCTGTATCGTCAAGCTTCATTGCCAACGAATCCCACAATGCAAGGTGATATTTATAACCATTTTTACTTGCTCTCTCATAGAATTCTGTTTTTGTACCAACGCCGTCAGAATTTATGTAAACAGCTTTGCCTTTAGGATTAAATGCAGCAGCTGGAACCTCACCAATCCCAAGTATTGTATATATTTCATCAGAATCATTATTTCTGTGTATAATGCTTAACATGGTACCAGAAACATTGGCATCACAGTTGATCCTGCTACCAAGAATCGCCAGCTCACCGTTCATTATAGCAATCCTGTAATCAATTGATTTGGAAACAAGCGCATCAGCAATCTTTTCTATTACATCTTTTTTGCCAGTACTCGCATCTATTACATTCGCAAAACCTAACGGAATCGCATTTATACGTTTTGCATCCTCATATAATCTATCAACAAGGGATGCTGCATGCTCTGCAGGGTCAAGAATTTTAGGATCTCCGACAGAAGAATGAACAACTACATCATAATCTTCAGGGACTCTAAGAACTGCAAGGCCATTCATCCCCTCCCTGACTATGTCAACATATTCGGAATTGCGCAAGGTTGGGGCACACTTTGCAGCCAATAGCTCAGAACCCTCGTCTCCGCGCTTCACAACTTCCTCAATGTATTGATCTACTTCAGACATATATCCATCACTATAGATGAAAAATTTATAAACTAAATCATGCCTTGAATAACCATAAAAACCTTCTCCTTATAGTAGATTCATGCCCTACGAAAAATCTGTTGCATATGAAAACCAAACAAAGGAAGAATTACATAAAAGGCTGATAGGAGAATCTAAGGAACTTGTTTTATACCTTAAACCTTATTATAAGAACATTAAACTAAGAGAAGGCTTCGATGAAGAGCGGTATCATCATTGGGCATTTGCTCATACTGATGCAAAAACTGAGATTGCAATTAGACCAAGAGAACAGATACCATATCGGCTGATAGTTATAGGTGATAAAATAGGTTGGGAAGGCGTTTTAGGCCATGAAAAGGAGCATGTATTGAACCCGGATGAACCTAGGGAATATGTAATAGATCTTCTTGGGGGCAGAAGAGAAAGAGATTATATACGCTCTAGTAAAGTAAGACTGTATTAATTAAACTTTTCCTCCTAATTATTTCTAATGGCACAGATTTATATAGAAACCTACGGCTGCTCTTCTTCAAGCAATGACAGCGAAATCATGGCAGGCCTGCTCAACAGAGCAGGCTTTTCTGTGGTAAGCAGCATTGACCTGGCTGATGTTATTATTGTAAATACATGCATTGTAAAATCAACTACAGAGCATCGTATAGTAAGCAGGTTGCACGATATCCAGAAAAAATATCCTAAAAAGAAACTTATAGTAGCTGGCTGCATGCCAGAAGCAGAATATCATATTGCCAAGAGATTCGCACCAAATGCCAGTATGATAAGCACCAATTATGTTACTTATATAGTGAAAGTAGTTAACGACACCATAAACAATAAAAAAATCGAGCTAATAGGCAAAGAGAAAAAAGACAAGGTATGCCTGCCAAAAATAAGGAAAAATCCAGCTGTAGATATTGTAGAGCTATGCTCAGGTTGTCATAATAACTGCTCTTATTGCATAACCAAGCTTGCTAAAGGCTCGCTGTTTTCATACCAACCTGAAAAAATAGTCCAAGAAATCAAGAGCATGCATGCAGCTGGTGTCAAGGAATTCTGGCTAACCGGCCAAGATATTGCCTCATATGATTACGACGGAATAATGCTGCCAGAACTTATAAAAAAAATAACTGAAGCTGTAAAAGGCAAATATTTTCTGCGCCTTGGTATGATGAACCCTGCTTCTGTGCTGCCAATACTGGACGCTTTAATTAATGCATACAGGGATAAACACCTATTCAAGTTTCTGCACATTCCAGTACAGTCAGGCAGCGATAAAATCCTGAAAGCGATGAACAGAAACTACACGATTAATGAGTTTAAGCAGATCGCCTCTGCCTTCAGAAAAGAAATCCCTGAAATAACAATATGGACAGACATAATAGTCAGCTTCCCTGGCGAAAGCGAGGATGATTTTCTTGCTTCTGTCTCATTACTGAAGGAAATAAAGCCTGATTTTACCAACATATCGCAATTCGGCTCAAGGCCTGGTACCAAGGCAGCTGCAATGAAGCAACTGCCAACTGAAAAAAAGAAAGAAAGAAGCAGGATAATGACAAAGCTGATAGATGTTATTTGCCTAGAACAAAATAAGAGATGGCTCAACTGGTCAGGCCCTGTCATAGTTGATGAATACAACAGAGAAAATCAGAACTGGATTGCCCGCAATCATGCCTATAAGCCTATTACCATAAAGCAAAAATCAGAACTAGGCAATATAATTAATGTAAAAATAACAGGAGCAGAAAAAACGCATCTAGTTGGTTCTATCTTTTGATTTAGAAAGGAATAAGGTTGTACATCATAGCAGGTATGCCTATGGCTGTCAATGCTGCATAGATAACAAAGGCTAAAACAGCAACTATTAACTTGGCTTTGAAATCAGCTTTTAGCAATATCTCTCCTAAGCCTATCCATACAACTAATGGTATGATATATAATACTGCGACTGAAGGCAATACAATATTAACTAGGGCTAAGCCTGTTAGTAAAAGCGGAGTTACGAAATATGCAACAAAAGCCATTATGAAGGCATGCTTGCCTTCTATCTCATGCGCTATTATCTTGTCAGCTATTATTATTGCAACAGTTGTAATAATTACATTTATGAAAAGTCCTATTAAACCACTGATGCTAAGGGGTATGCCAAATGCTGCTAATATTTCAGTAAAATCCATAATACTAATTGTTTGTCATCGTTCTTAAAAGTTTGGATACTCTTTCCCCAGAAGCCCTGTTCTTGACTTTGGCCATAATTATTCCCATGAGTGCACTTTCTTTCATTTCTGGATTATTTTTTACTGCCTCTGATACGATCTTCCTTAGCTCTTCGTCGCTAAGCTGTTTAAACTGCCTTTCTATCTCAGCTTTTTTGCCTTGCGTTATAAGGATCAATGCATCAGGTATTGCGTTCTTAGATATCTTTCCTTTTTCTATTAAGCCAAACAAATATTCCCAGTCGCTCTTAGTGATCTTTTCAACTGCAAACCCCTTTCTCTTCAGGTCTTTTGCAGTCGATAGCAGTGTATTAGCGATAAGAGTAGGATCTACATTAAATCTGCGAAGCTCCTCAAATAACTTGTAAGTCTTGGATTTTATCAACTGGTTTATAACTTCCTTTGGAAGCTCTTTTTCCAGCTCTTTGCCTTTCTCAAGAAGAGTCTTAGGCACCTTAATAGAATCCAGTAATTTTTTGTCTATTCTTATTGGTGGCACATCTGTTTCTGGGTACATTCTTTCAGAACCAGGCAATGGCCTTGTGTATTTGCTGCCTGAGTTATCACTTATCCTTGTCTCTTCAGGCACGCCAATATAATAGTGTTCTGCACGCTCAATAATTGCCTTAACTGCTTTCTCAGGATTTTTGCCTGCGCTAATAAGAATTAAATCCCTCTCGCCTGCACCAAATTCCTTTCTCATTTCATCAAACTCAAAGCCTAGCTGGTATTTATCTAGTTCTTCATCGCTGTGAATAATGCCATAGCCATATGCCTCAGCATAAGCAGACAGTTCTTTGCCGAAAGTGCGATCACCGCACTGCTTCTTCAGCAGTCCTGCAAATTTAGGCAACAAAACCGCAAAAACCTTGCCACCTTCTGAAACAATCCGATGAATAAAATTGCATTTAGTCTCCTTGAATAAGTGAGTCACGTCCTTTTCCTTTATTTCTCCCTTGCCTCTTTTCTTTAATTCATTTTTAATCTCAAGCAGCGCAACCTGCCTTGCTGCCTCATTGCTTATCAATGCCTCTATCTTTCCAAGCTCCTGGAAGCCCTTTATCTCTATGCGTGCTCCTTCCTCTATCGAGACATTAACGTCCTGCCTTATAGTTCCTATACCGCGCTGCACTTTGGTTGAGCGCAAAATCATCCCAAGCTTCTCAGCAACCTCCCTTGCCTGCTCCGGCAGTTTAATTTCAGCAGAAGTCGTTATCTCGACAAGCGGGATGCCTAGCCTGTCTAATCTATACTCAACAACACCGCCTTCCCTTTTCAATGCTGGCGCAGCATCCTCTTCCAGGCAAATCGTCTGTATATTAATCTTTCCAAAAGATGTTTCCAGATAGCCATCATAGCCAATCATGACAGTTCTCTGGAATGCAGAAACAGATGATCCGTCTATAACAGTCTTGCGCATTACATGCACTTCATCAACAATATTGCAATTAAGTATCTTGCATACTTGGATAACAATTTCTAGTGCTTCTTTATTCAATGGTTTAGGTGGCTCTTCATCCACCTCAATCAGGCACGAAGATTCTGGATCGCTTCTGTATACAAAACTCTTGCCTCTTAAAAACTCGTAAAGTGCAGCAGGATCAAAGTCGCCAAGCTCTCCGGCAACTGCGCGTAGCCTTCTTTTTACTTCTATCGGAAATTCTGTGCTCTTCTTTATAGGACAATTGCAGAAAAGCTTGTGTTTCGTATCCAGCTGCTGATGAATCTCTAAACCAACACGAAGACCAAGATTCTTGTAATTCATAAAATCACTAATTAAGAAATGTTCTCATATCAGTTCTTTCTGATATCTCGCCAACCAAGTTCGTAAGCATTAGCCTTCTTATTTCCTCTGGTTTCTTGGTATGGCCAAGAACCCATCCAAGCTTTATATAAGCAGTTTCTGGCAGCATATCCTCTCCAGGAATAGCACCTGTATCAAATAATATGCGAAGGTTTGTATATACATTAGGATTAACCCTTCCATAAAGTGTCTGTGAGGTTATGACAACTGGAATGCCTGACTTTATTGCAGCTTTTATAGCAGGTATCCATGATTTTTTTGAAGATGTTGGAACATGTCCAAGTCCTGTACCCTCAACAACAATGCCCTTGTATTTATTATCAACAAAGAACTTCAGGTAATCTGGATCGCTACCTGGATAAGCTTTTACTAAAGCAACCTTTTCTTCAAAAGCAGTATCAGCCCTTACTGCACCGTCGCTTCTTTTCTTGTAATAATTCATTATCTCTATATTGCCTGACGGAAGAATTTTAGCAATAGGCAAATCATTTATCGGCCTGAAAGCATCTCTTCTAGAGGTATGCATCTTCCTGACCTTGGTTCCCCTTGTGAAAAAACAATAATCATCATTTGTGCTTCCGTGCATGCATATGCCTACCTCTGCAATATCACTTATTGCTGCATAAGCAGAGCATATAAGATTCATGCTTGTATCAGCTGATCCCCTGTCGCTGCTCCTTTGCGCACCAACAAGAACAACAGGCTTTGTTAGGTTAGGCAACATGAAGGATAAAGCAGCTGATGTGAAATGCAGCGTATCTGTGCCATGCGTAATAATAACGCCTTTATTATCTTTGTTCAATTCAGTTGCAGCAATTTTAGCTATCTTCTGCCAGTCATCAGGAGCCATATCCTCGCTCATCTTAGTAAAAGGAGAAATTATATCCAGATTAACTATGTTTGCAAGCTCTGGCACATTATAAAGAAGTTCCTCTGGCTTCATTAATGAGACAACAGCACCTGTCTTGTAATCAACACGTGAGGTAATTGTTCCACCAGTTGTAATAAGAGAAACCCTAGGCTTATTTTTATCAAATTTCGGTAACTCTCTTTTTATATTTCCGACATACCTTTTCTCATGAAGCTTCTTTATCTTCGCGCCCTTGATATCAATCCCGATATTATAGCCATTATCCAGCTTAAGAACAAGGCAATTGGCATCGCCTGAACTCTTGGGCATAAGAAAGCCTTCGTAGCTTTCACTGTCTTTTTGCACAGCAATCCTCTGGCCAATCTCTATCTTATCCTTCTTTAGAATAGCCTGCACAGCAGCAGAATAGTTTTCATACATATAGAATAAATTGTTAACAGAGCATATAAATTTAAAAATTCTTCGGTTATAGTGAAATAAGTCTATATGAGATGCCCTATGCAACCACGGTATCTTTATGCATCTCTTTCAAGAACTAAATACCGTAGTATCAGCTAAGGTGTTTCGAAAATGAGATCAAAGATGGTATGATGATCTCCTTTCAAAACAGAAGTTTATGAGGTGTTTCGAAAATGTCAATCACGATTGACTTTTTGAAACTACAATATGCGAAAGCATATTAGGTGTTTCGAAAATGAAAGCTATTAATGACAAAGTCCTAAGAGCCATGGTAAAGTCAAGCGAACTAGGGTCAGATCTGTTTTTATTAAACCATCTTACGATAATGGATCTTCCTGACAAAGCCCGTGCCACCTTATCAAGAATAGGAGAGCTTTATAATACTGGAAAAATAACTGAAAATCGTTACATATTCAGCGGTGGAAGATACCTGGAAAAATACTTTACAATGAACCCAGAAGAGCGCAAAAAGATAGAAGATGACATAACGCTCAGCCTTAGGAATATAAACTCAATTAGCTATGCTGGTGTTTGCTGAATTGCTTCTGGCATTATAGATTGCATAATTATCACAAACCCTCAACGCTTTCTAATTTTCTGATATCCAGCTTTTCGTAAACGCCTCTAACATATTGCTCTATTTCATCAAACTTAGAAGTTACCTCATGCAAATCTCTATTCATTAAGATTATCTTTTCTTCATCAGCATCAATAAAATCTTTAAGGAAAGCGTGCTGTGGATCTGACATCATCTGCTTGGCAAGCTCCTTGTCAATAGCATAGTCAAAGATAGGTTTAGAAATAGACGTATTTAATGTGCTATGACAGATGACAGTACCTAAAGGATACCATTTTGACGGGGGCACGTGCTCTACAGTAATGCCGAAACTTAGATCACCTTTTTGCAATTTTTTTTGTAT
>CAIKBN010000091.1 GCA_903825675.1 uncultured archaeon | reverse complement strand
AATAATAGGCATAACCAACGACCTTTCCTTCCGTGATAAGCTTGATATTCGCGTTAAGTCATCCCTTTCTGAAGAAGAGATGCTGTTCAAACCATACAACGCCCTGCAGCTAAGAAACATACTAGAAGAAAGGGTTAATAATGGCTTTATTGCAGGCGTTGTTGATGAAGCAGTTCTCAACAAATGTGCAGCCCTGGCAGCTCAGGAGCACGGCGACGCCCGCCGCGCCTTGGATCTTCTGCGCGTTGCAGGCGAGATAGCAGAAAGGCTTGGTGAAACCAGCATAACTGAAGAGCACGTAGATATAGCAGAAGAGAAAATAGACATGGACAGGGTAACAGAAACAGTAAAAACCCAGCCAAAACAGTCTCAGGCAGTTCTTTACTCGATATTAAAGCTGAATACCGAGTTAAAGGCCAAGGAAAAATGGGTAGATAACAGGTTATTGACAGGTGATATATATTCCCTGTACAAACAGATATGCGTGAATAACAACCTGAAGCAGCTTACCCAGCGAAGAGTGAGCGACCTGATAAGCGAGCTCGACATGCTCAGTATAATCACAACCAAAGTCATCTCCAAAGGCAGATATGGAAGAACAAGAGACATATCCCTGGCTGTAAACGAGCACGTTCTTGAAAAAATCACCAAGTTCCTAACAGAAAGATTTGGTTAATAATTATTCCGCTAAAGGGAAGATAATAAAAAAAGAAAGAAACAAAACGAAGTAAAAACGAATCGAAGCACGAAGGGCTTCAGGCAAATTTACTTCAATTCATTAAAGGTGTCTTGTTTAATGGACAACGCTGAAATAATAAAAACTTTTTTGCAAAAAGGAGTTCTTCTTACACCAGAAGCCCTCTCATACCTTGCTACTCAGGAAAATATCAATGCAATATTAGAATCAAAACACGACAAAACAATCCTGACACAGAACGACCTTATGCCAAAGCAAATAGAAATAGAAGAACCAGACAAATTCAATATAATAAAGAACCTTACAGCCAAGCCAAAAGAAATAGGAACAGAAGATTTCATCAGTTTTTATACCTCCAAATACGAAAAAATGAAGAAACTGCTAACAGAGCGCCTGAGCAAAAACTTTGTTTCGTTGAATAAATTAGACAGCTTCCGCTCAGAAGTCCATGTTATAGGACTTGTCAAAGAACTAAAAGAAAAGAACGGCAAAAAGGTTGTTGAATTAGAAGACCTTACAACCACAGTTCCAATCTTATTCGATGATATTGGCGATCTCGAATTAGACGACGTAGTCGCAGTAAGCGCAATCTCAGCAGGCAAGGTCATGTTTGGCAAAAAAATATTATATCCTGACATGCCACTAAGGCAGCCAACCCGCGGTTACGGCAAAGCATGTTTTATTTCAGATCTGCACTTAGAAGAATCGCCAACCAAAGACATAGAAGCCTTTTTTTCATGGTTTGAAAAACAAGATATTCCAGCTTTATTCATAGCAGGAGATACCGGTGATTTAACAAAATTAGAAGAACTGATAAACCAGCATTGCTATGGAAAGCAGGTTTTTATAATACCAGGTAATGCAGACAAGCAAGAAGAATACCCGCAGCTGCCGCTTGAATTCAAAAGTAAAAATATAATATCAACCAGCAACCCGTCAATAATTGAATTCAATGGCGTCAAAATCTTGTTAATCCATCACGCAGAAATATCCATGCTCAAGAAGCGTTATCTTGGCAAGAGCCGCCAGATACTTTCTGAAGATTATCTTGTTCTTGATGAAATTCCAGATATAGTTCATTGCGGCCATACCCACGAGCCTTTTATAACCAACTATAAATCAGTAACCATTGTAAACAGCGGCTCTCCACTATCAAGCTTTCGTCCAGTTGTGATAGATCTAACAAGTCGCGAAGCCATCCATATAAAAATACCAGAGGCTTAGTTCAGAACACCGTCTTCACCACTAATCAGCTAAAACAAATCAGAGGTATATAAGCCTTTTGGCAACAGATGAGTATATGATCACGGGCATAAAATATTAAATAACTTCTCAGAGAAACTTGCTTCTATGCCTGTTGCCTTCCAGTTGCTTGATGCTGACTACTTTCTTAACGCCAACAAGCCAGTTGTTCGGCTTTTTGGCAAAACAGCATCCGGCAATTCTGTTTGCGCCTTATTCGACCAATTCCAGCCATACTTCTACATAAAGCCAAACGAAAAAACCTTAGAGAAGCTTAGTGAATTAAAAGAAATAATAAAAATAGAAGAGGTTGAAAAATTCATCCCAGTCGGCTATCAGGAAAAACCAGTCAAGCTTCTGAAATTAACCATAACCAACCCCAGAGACACCCCGGAAATAAAGGAAAAGCTGCTTCAGGAAAAAATAGCTGAGGAATGCTATGAAGCAGACATATTATTCAAGTACAGATTTCTGATAGACCATAAGCTCCATGGCATGACATGGGTTGAAGTAGACGGAGAAAAAACATTTACCTCGACAACCAAGACAACCGCCTATCACGCGAAAAGCGCCAAGCCCCTAGAACTAACTGAGAATGCACCGCTAAGGATATTGTCCTTTGATATAGAGTGCCTGCCAACAGATGTAAGAAAGCCGCTGGATAGTAAAAAAGATCCAATAATCATGATATCCATCGCGTTTGAGCCAAGCTTCAGAAACAAAAAAACCACTGTTATGGTTGCTAAGCACACAAACGATGAAAACACCCAAGGTTTCACCAATGAAAAAGCAATGCTTGAAGAATTT
>CAIKBN010000090.1 GCA_903825675.1 uncultured archaeon | reverse complement strand
TCTCCCCAGCTTCTTATGCTGAAAGGCTTGTAATTCTCTAAATACTGTAAGACTGTTTCTATAGCCACCTTTGTGAAGGTTAGTTTCTCCTTCTCCTTGTCATTTAGCTCAGTTATCCAGACAAGGTCCACACCATCAAACTCAGCAAGAACATCCTTTATGTTAAAGTCATCTATCGTAATTTTTACCTGGTCGCTTTCCTTTATTTCTACATGTACTCGCTTGTCAACAGCAGCTACGATACCTGAATTGCCCATCTCAAGCACTGCCCACTCTCCGCTAAGGAACAATTTGCCAGGTGCTGAAACATTCATAAATAGAATTTGCCAATTATTTTTTTAAAGTTATCAACGCATCCAAAACATCCGTACCTTTAATAGGGTTTCCCTTAGCCCACTGCTCTCCGAATTTATGCCTTAGTAGAAACCTTTAAAAGCATTTTTGAGATGGTAAAGAGAAAACAAGAGTGATTATTATGGGAGTCTATATACCTAAGTTTGATCGATCTAATATAGAAAAACACCTAATTATGCTAGGCAGCCCTATCGGTGTGCCTTCCTATGCCTTCAGCAATTGGGGAATAATTGGCGATGAGCTCAATTTAAGAGCAATGAGCGAACAAAGATATGAGTCTGAGTGGAAGGCAGGTTCACCAAGACAAATGCAATATGTGTCTGATGCTATAAAGGAAGCTGGTTATACTGATTTTCCTGATATGATAAGAAATGCTACAGCAAAAAAAGTTTCTGAGTTAATGCAAAATTATATCAGTAGGGTAAATATTATTGATGTCGGTGCTGGACTAAGCACTGTGAAAATATTTGACGGTTTAAAGGAAAATGATAAAGACAGGGTTCATCTAACATTGCTTGAGCCTTCTCAAGAAAGAGGTGAGAATGCTGCAAAAGAGCTTGATAAAAGAGGTCTGAAACGCGACAAAAATTACAGGGTAATTGTTGGTAAGGACTTAGAAATTCCAGGATATCTTGAACCTGAAAGCCAGAATATAGTAACAGCTGTTGCAACCATACATCATCATGCCTATCTGGATATGCCTTTCAGGGTGATTTATGATGTCTTAGGCAAAGGTGGCTATTTCATAACAGCAGACTGGCACAACTCAATGTGGGAAAGTCCTCATAGAGTCTATGACTTTTTAAAAGAATTTGACTGGCCAGGAAAAGAAAAGGATCTGAAGAATTTCGAGAAAGCTTATTTAATAGGGAAAGAAAAACCGCCATTATTGAATGATGCAGAAGAGAAAACCAATGAAATGATAAGAGCATTCTGGAGAGGCTGGATTAAAGTAAGAAAACGTGCCAAAGAAAAAGGTGAGTTCGATCCACGCGACGATATCTGGCTATTAGAAGGCCATAGACCTCATGAAAGATATATAGACGAAATGATAAGAACCGGTTTTAGGTTAGACGGTGTTTATCAGATTATGGATGACAGCAAATTATTAATGCGACTTACTGGAAAGAAATAATAGGATTCAAAAGAAATCAACTAAACCCCTATCTTTGTTTTCATTATCATAAAGCCTTCTTTTTCAATGGCTACTGCAACTCTATCTTGTAAAGCTTTGCCAGGCGTTAATGCAACCATATAGCCACCGCGGCCTGTTCCTGTTAGCTTTGCACCAAGAGCACCGTTTTTCCTTGCCATATTAACAAGAAAATCTAGTTCCTTGCATGAAACACCAATCTTCTGTAGCATTTCGTGGTTCTTGTTCATTAGTTCTCCTATTCTCTTTAGATTGCCTGATTCCAGCGCAGCCCTAGCCTCTTTTACAAGCTTCTCTTCTTCAGCAAAAATCTTATCAAACTCCTCTGGATTAGCATCTTTCTTCTTCCTGACATCATCAACAACTTCCTTAGTCTCAGATGTCAGTCCTGTGTTTCCCATTACAATTTCTATCGGTTTCTTTATCTTGATTAATTCTATCTGGTTTGGTTCACCCTTCCTGAACCATAAAAGACCTCCAAATGTTGCACAGGTATTGTCAATACCAGATGGTGTACCAGCTGAGCCCTTTTCACCCTCGTAAGAAATGCGGTTGATTTGCTCATCGTTTAGATTCAGCTTAAAGTAATCAGAAAATGCACGGGCAATTGATGTTGCCATTGCAGCGCTTGCGCCAATACCGCTTGTACAGAATAGATTGCCAGATAATGTAATTTTAACAGGTGTATTTTCTAAATTAATCTTCATGAAGTCAAGCAAAAGCTTCATGGATCTGTCCATCTCCCCTTTCTTTGTTACCTTATAACCTTCTGTTGCAGGCCTGTTATCTACCAACTCATATTTATCAGACTTCTCAATAGTAGCTATAGTTGTATCGCTGATAGCAGAGGCAATAGCAGGCAAACCATAAACAACAAAGTGCTCTCCGAATAGAATTACCTTTCCGTAACCATACCCCTCTGCCATATTTATCACCTAATTTTATTTTTTATTTAAGCTTTTTATAACTTCTTCCAATTCATCAGACTTATCTATTATAGGTATGCCTAATCTCTTCGCATAAGCTTTCTGCATGTAATTATTATAACCCCAACCAGCTAAGGCAACATTCACACCAAGAAATTTTACGCCTTCAAGATGCTTTGGCTGGTCATCAAGGAAAAAAATCTCTTCTGGCTTTACAGCGAATTTGTTGCATATATTTTTTATCTGATCTACCTTATTTTCTGATATCTCTTTACTGAATATATTATCTTTTTTGATGCCTATTCCGATCCTATCAAAGGCAGTAGATATCGAATGAAAATCCTTGGTAGAAATTACAACTATCAGAAATTTCTTTGATAGCTTATCTATAACATTTTTTATCCCGGGAAAAATCTTATTTAAAGCAAACCATTTATCATAATCCTTATCCTGTAATATCTTTCTCATCGCATGAAAAGCATTAGCAAACTGTCTGCTTTCGTTTTTATGTTCCACTATAAATTTATCAAATTCTTCCTGGTTCATTTTGTCAAAATCCTTGCCTTGTAATGTAAGCTCTGCAATACCATACATGCTCAAAGATGACCTTAAAAAGTTCCTGCCTTTCCTGAACCTGTTCTCATCATCAAGCTTTCTACCTTTTTTTTCGATAACTTTCTGGCAAACAATAAAATTTTCATGAACACTATCCAAAATAACGCCATCCACATCCAGAGCAATAACCTTCATCATTTTCAAAACCTCTCAAACAAATCTGCTGTAAAGCTTATTGAAAACCTTCTTCGTGTAGTGCGTTACTTCAATTTTTCTCATCTGCTTTAGGGTAAACCACCCAAGCTTTTTGGCATCACTTTTCGCACTTAATTTCCCAACAGCTTTACCCATAAACACATGTGCCTTGTGCCTATGCCCGATATCGATATCATGCACAAAGACATAAACAGGTTTTTTGCTTAGTATTTCAACCTCGCCAACCTCCTCTCTTGCTTCTCGCTGAGCGCATGGATAAGGCGTCTCGCCCTTGTCAACATGGCCGCCAGGCACTGCCCAGTAGCCCTTTTCCGGTTTGTGTCCTCTCTTAATCAATAAAAATTTAGAACAGTTTGACGCACTTTTAGTGCGTCTTTTTGGTTCTTTTTTTACAACAATCGCTGTTGTGCTATGAAGAATCATTTTATCATCAGAACAAATGTTTATCAACGAGCCTGGCTTCATCCCCAGGTCTGCATATTATAGTCTTTATTACGCCATTAAGTCCAAGTAATCGCTTGTTTACCTCTGCTGCATTCTTCTCAAGGCACATGACCTTTACATTCGCGCCTGCATCTATTGTAAAATAACACTCTAAGCCCTCTTCCCGCCAGAGCATTACTGACTGAATTATCTGCATAGTTGGCGGAAACCAGTATATTATAGCTGGTGTTGTGGTCATCATAAGAGCATGCATCTTTAGACAGTTACGCTCTGCTGTGCTGCCGACAAGTGTGAAGTCTCTGTTTTTTATTCCACTCCTGACTGTATCAAGATCGTTATTAATTGTCTTCCGCCAACCGTCATAATAAGGGCAGTTCTCAACTGTCTGCGCCATGCCTGATCTGCTGCTAACCTTCTTCTTTGCCTCTGTAACTATGGTAGTAATCATCCTGAATTCATGCCAATAGTTTTTGTCAACTACGCTTTCAGCAAAGCTATCGCTGCCGTCATCTTTCTGGCCACGATGCCATTCAACAAAGCCGCCTGCTATCGAACGCGAAGCAGAGCCTGAGCCACGCCTTGATAATATTGATAATTCCTTTTTGCTAAGATTTAGTCCAGCTGCCTTGCTTGCTGCCAAGCTTAGCGCTGCAAAGCCTGAAGCAGAACTAGCCAAGCCAGCTGCAACAGGAAAATTGCTAGAAGAAACCATCTTTGCCTTCTGCTTTATGCCTGCCATCCCTCTTATAAAATCAAGATGAGCTACTATTGCTTCCTTATCTTTCTGCAATTCCTCATCATTCAGTATTACAATATCATTCTCATAATCGCCAAAATCTACAGTAGTTGTAGTAGCTAACCCATCGCATGTCATTGATATAGAGCCATTCTGCGGCAGCATTAGCTTTTTATCACGCTTGCCCCAATACTTGACTAATGCGATATTTGCGTTTGCAATTGCGGTTGCTTTCATTGTATCACCTTATCAAATCTTATAGTTAAAACTTAAAAGTGTTTAGTATAATTTTAAGGAATAGATGGGCTTGTGGTCTAGTGGCTATGACGCTGCCCTCACATCTTGGAAAGCATAGCTTTCCGGGACTTTGGGAAAGAAAGTATGATTAATTATAATTCTTTCCCCAAATGGCAGAGATCGGCGGTTCGATAACATGACGCACTTTAGTGCGTCAGTCGAAACTCCGCCCAGGCCCATATAAATAAAAGGTATATATTTTAATATAAGGGATTCATATTATTAACATGCCAGCAGTCAAATTGACCAAAGAGGAGAAGTTAGGGACCATTGCTATTATAGTAGCCTTTCTTGCAATTCTCTATTATCTCTTAATGTGAAATAAGCGTTCCTATCTTATCTCCTTTCATGACCCTTAGAATATTATCTGGGTTATTGCCGTTGATTACGATGGTCTTTATCATGGCCCTTTTTATAACCTTTAGGGCAAGGCTGTCAAGAACGCCGTAAGAAGCTGGTTTGCCCTTTATCGTATACTTATCTATCTCGCTGAATTTTATCCTGCTTATTCTTTTTGCTTCTTTATATTTTTTAGGGTCCTTATCGTAGATGCCATCAACATCTGTTAATTTGATAAACAAATCTGCCTTGATCTTCTCTGCGCAAAGAGCAGCATTAGCATCAGTGCTTCTTCCAGGCTCGATACCGCCGACAACGCCTTCAGTATTTTTTCTGACCTCATTCAAATCATATATAGGCCTCTTTTTCAGTAGAAGTGAGAATAATTTTACATTTACCCTTAGCATCTCAACAAAGATCCATTCTATCTCGCTATCAGTAAGTGAGAATTTTTTTACATCCCTGAGATATTTTCTTATAAACTGTCCTCCACCTATGCAGACAATCAGCTGATGCTCCTTATCAATGCATTTTAAAATCGGAATAAGCCTTTCAAGATAAGCTTTATTCGGGCCATAGTCCGTAAATGCCTGCGAACCGCCAACTTTTATTACAATTCTCATAAAATATCACTGGATAATTGTTTTTGCTTGCAAAAAGATATTGATATAATCTTTTATACTTTCTGTTGTATTTCCTTATTTAATGAACAGCAAAATTTTCGAAAAATACAAGGAACTTCAGGAAAGGTTCGGCTTGCCGCAGCTAAATGAACTCAAAGAAACCTTCAATTTTGATATAGAAAAGGAAGAAGACCTTTTTGACCAGATAAGAACAGAGATTTCTGAAAAAATATTTAACTTCACAGAAAAATTAATAGAGCCTGTGATAGGTGGCTCTGACTCATTCTGCTGCTTATTCGAGCAGGACATGGTCACGGAGAAGGATAGGAATGAGTTATTCATGCTTTACAAGAAGATACAGGTTCTGAAATGGGAAAATAATATGCTGGCGATGAAACCTAATGAAAAATTAACTGCACGCTGGATACAGAAAGCATGGGATTTGTGGAACAGCGAACTTGAAGACAACCTGACAATGCTGTGCAAGAAACTTTCTAATTGCTGGGGAAACTTAACGGTGGAGAATCAAAAAACTTATTATCACGGTTAAAAATAGAAAAATAAAAAGAAAGAGCTAATTATTATTTACTTATTTCTTCTTTTTCTTCTTCATTTTGAATCACCAGATTTACTTATGATATATGATTAATGTCTGTAAGTCATATATATAATTAACTCTTCATAAAATTTGAAAATTCGTACAGAAATTATGAAAAATCAAAAAACTTATTATCACGGTTAAAAATAGAAAAATAAAAAGAAAGAGCTAATTATTATTTA